>NZ_JBFRKQ010000032.1:0-67271 GCF_041469505.1 Vibrio sp. 10N.286.49.E11 | reverse complement strand
GGTGTTCATGACACGCTTACCTAGCATCTAGCATCTAGCATCTAGCATCTAGCATCTAGCATCTAGCATCTAGCATCTAGTGCTTAGATTAGTTGTTGCTGTGCAGCTCGCTGTTTAGCTCAACCGCAGACTTGTTCGCTAGGCACTCGATTTGGCCTGTGATTGAGTTGCGACGGAACAGAAGATCAGACACGCCAGCAAGATCGCGAGCTTTAATGATTTCTACTTCATTGCCTTCTTTATCTAGCATGCGAACCTTAGTACCCGCAGTCACGTAAAGACCAGACTCAACTGTACAACGGTCACCCATAGGGAAGCCAAGACCCGCGTTTGCGCCTAGTAGGCAGTTTTCGCCGATAGAGATAACCATCGTACCGCCACCAGACAGAGTACCCATGATAGAAGCCCCGCCGCCGATGTCTGAACCGTTACCTACAACAACACCCGCAGAGATACGACCTTCAACCATGCTCACGCCAGTTGTACCAGCATTGAAGTTGATGAAACCTTCGTGCATTACTGTTGTGCCTTCGCCTACGTGTGCGCCAAGACGAACACGAGAAGTGTCAGCAATACGAATACCTGTTGGTACTACGTAGTCCACCATTTTAGGGAACTTGTCTACGCAATCTACAGACAGAGCACGACCTGCAAGGCGAGCTTCGATTTGACGCTCAGCCAGCTCAGGTAGGTCGATAGGGCCTTCGTTTGTCCATGCGATGTTGTGCAGTAGACCGAAGATGCCGTCCAGTACCGTACCGTGTGGTTGTACTAGGCGGTTAGAGATAAGTTGTAGCTTTAGGAAGCCTTCAGCAACTGATGCTGGCTTCTCGTCAGTGGCAAGAACAACAAGAACAAGTGGCTGTTCAGACGCTGCCGCTTTTTCTGCGAAAGATGCGTTAGCTGCATCATCGTTTGCTGCGAATGCTTTCGCCAGTTCTGCGCTTTGTGCAGCAGAGATTTCGATAGCTTGGTTGCCTTCAGCGTAACCTGACACTTCAGCTACAGCTGCTACAAGAGCGTCGCTTGGGTTTAGAAGCGGGTTAGGGAAGAACGCTTCAATGATTTTATTGTCGCGATTTTTGGTTGCCGTACCGAAGGCTAGTGAAAAATAAGCCATGTTGAATCTCCATGTGTTGAGTCTTGATTTTGCTATTCCAAAACAACGGCTCGAATAACAAGCGCTGCCGTTAGCAAAGTTAATTTAATTGCGTTCATCATAAAGAGAGCGCCCTCGTTATGAAAGGGCGTATCGGGATAAAGTCTGTAAAATGATATTGCTTGTCTTTTGAGAGATAGTTTTCTGCAATGAGAAAACACTGCAGATCAACACAAATTGATTGGTGCGTTAATCAACATTCTCCTGTGAATCCCCTCTTTAGATAAACAGTGCCTTATAAGCTTGCTCAATCCCTTCAATCAACATCTGCATACCGATTACCGCGAGTATCAACCCCATCATTCGAGTAATCACGTTCAGTGCGCTTGGTCCAACGGCTTTAACGAAGCGCTCGCCAAATACGACAGCAGAATGTATTTAATCTTAGATACAAATAATTATTAGAAATAGATAGTAGAGCAAGTGTGAATAAAAAACAGCCAGCATAAGGCTGGCTGTTTGGTTTTAGTGATAGGTGTAGAGTTTTGGTCGTCCGTTATTGCTTGATTCTCAATTAACGGAATCAAGCAATGGATAGATTGCGGCGCTCAATTTTGTCGTTATGCGTTCAAAGATTCGCTCACCGCCACAGCCAATGCAACTGTCGCACCGACCATTGGGTTGTTACCCATACCGATGAAGCCCATCATTGCCACGTGAGCCGGAACAGAAGAGCTACCTGCAAACTGAGCGTCAGCGTGCATTCTGCCCATGGTATCTGTCATGCCGTAAGACGCTGGGCCAGCTGCCACGTTATCTGGGTGCAATGTTCTACCTGTACCGCCGCCTGAAGCAATTGAGAAGTAAGGTAAACCTTGGCGAGTACGTTCTGCTTTGTAGATACCTGCAACAGGGTGTTGGAAGCGCGTTGGGTTAGTTGAGTTACCCGTAATACTTACATCCACTTCTTCTCTGTGCATGATTGCTACGCCTTCACGTACATCATCAGCGCCGTAACACAAGATCTCTCCGCGAGGGCCTTGTGAGAAACGGCGACGTTCTGTTTCAACAAGTTCACCCGTTTGGTAATCGTATTGAGTGCGAACATAGGTAAAACCATTGATGCGAGAGATTAAGTAAGCCGCATCTTTACCTAGACCGTTCAAGATAACTTTCAATGGTGTTTTGCGTGATTTGTTCACGTTCAGTGCGATTTTAATCGCACCTTCTGCAGCAGCAAAAGATTCATGGCCCGCAAGGAAAGCAAAACAGTGGCTTTCTTCATTGAGAAGACGCGCAGCCAATGCGCCGTGGCCGATACCGACTTGGCGTTGTTCAGCAACACTGCCGGGTTTGGTAAATGCTTGGAGCCCTTCACCAATGATATTCGCTGCTTGTTCTGCGCTGGTGGCTTCGCGAAATATTGCTAGTGCTGAACCAAGGATATAAGCATCGGCAGCGCTTTCAAAAGCAATAGGTTGGGTGTCCATCACCATGGCTTTTGGGTCGACATTGTGTGATTTACAGTATTGGTTCGCTTGCTCTAAAGAGTCGAAGTTCATTTCTGCCAATACGCGAGTTACTGATTCATTAAATTGAGTGTTCATCATATCTTTCCTCTAAATTGGCAAAAATTATTGTTGGCGTGGATTAATGGTGGTTACAGCTTCATCGAAGCGACCGTAGGTTCCCATAGCAAGGTCTGCTGCTTCATTGGCTGACACGCCTTGATTAATCGCCTTCATCATTTTGCCGAGGTTGAGATATTCGTAGCCAATCACTTCGCTGTGATCATCAAGTGCAAGCTTGGTTACGTAACCTTCTGCAAGCTCTAGGTAACGAACGCCTTTTGCTGCGGTTGAGTAGCTGGTGCCAACTTGGCTACGCTGTGTTTGACCTAAGTCTTCCAATGCTGCGCCGATTTCTAGGCCACCTTCAGAGAAAGCAGACTGAGTTCGACCGTAAACAAACTGCAGGAAGATTTCGCGCATCGCGACGTTAATCGCGTCACATACCAAGTCAGTATTCAGCGCTTCTAGAATGGTTTTTCCGGTGAGGATTTCCGCAGCCATCGCGGCAGATTGAGTCATACCTGAACAACCAATCGTTTCGATTAATGCTTCTTCGATGATGCCGTTTTTTACGTTCAGCGTTAGTTTTGCTGCACCTTGTTGTGGTGCACAAGTACCGACGCCATGGCTTAAGCCAGAAATAGCGATGACATCTTTTGGACTAACCATAGCGCCTTCAACTGGAATTGGTGCTGAAGTGTGTAGATCACCCCTTTGGATAGGGCACATTGATTGAATTTCTGAAGAGTAGTGCATAATGTTTTCTCACTTATAGAGCCATTTAAGGCCTAGGGCGTTGAGAAAACAGGACGTGTTGGAAGAGGTGCGGCTAATTCACTACAGATCTTGAGTATCGATAATCCAAAGGTGTCATGGAACTTGGTCTTAATAGACTAAGTCCATTTCAAAATGGAGGAATAGCGATACGTCCAACAGTATTACCTGTTTTCGATTCTGTAGGAGTCATTAGCACTGTTCGGAAAGAACGGGCGGTTGAAGCAAAAGCTTAGGTGGAACCCCATCACCTGATGGCTATAGATTAGATCTTCCTCACACTTTCATGCAAGCGAATGTTTAGAGCGATTTCGACTATAAACAAGCTTCATTATATTTCGATAAGTATAAAAAAACGCCAATAACGAACTCTGATTAGAGGCGTCATTGACGTTTTTTAGAAAGGTATCAGCTAGTTAAGCTGCATCTTCTTCTGCGTCTTCAACAGCTTCAAGCTTCTTAGCTTTTTTCGGAGCTGGCTTACGCTTAGCACCTAATGCGTAAAGAACTTCTTCTTTGTTCTTCGCTAGGTACATTGCAAGTTCTTCTTGCTTGCCTTCATCTTCAACTAAATCGCTTTTGCCTAACAGTTCAAAAAGCTCATCAGCCATATCCAGCATTTTGTCGTATGCGTCAGCTTCGGCTTTAGAGGTAAAAGTCATTTTCTCTTCTCCGTTGCGTTCCACCACGTACTTGACGATAACAGCCATGGTTAATCCTCTAAGTTTGATAAATTTTACTGGCTTTTTATACAGTTTCTGATGTTAAAAGTCCAGTTGGAGCCCGTACTATGCGGCCTCAATCTTGATGTGCCGCCCAGTCTTCACAATAACTCATGAAAGATTTCAGCAGTGGGCTTTGATATTTGTCTTTATGGACCAGCATCCAGAATCGGCGTTTCATATCAAGTGGTACATTAAGCGCTTTTACTCGGCCTGAATCGATCGCTCGCTGAGCAGCTAAACGAGACAAACAGGCAAAGCCAAGACCGGCAGAAACAGAGTTGATGATTGCTTCTGTGGTGTTGAGTTCAAAAGATTCATACCAATGTTCGATGCGCGGTGCGACGGCACGAAGGAAAAACTCGCGAGTCCCTGAGCCTGATTCACGTAAAATCCAATGGCTGTCTTCTAAATCGCTTAAAATCACTTTTTCTTTGGCAACAAGAGGATGTTGATTACTAACAATAATGCACATTTCATCGCTGCTAAACTGACTCGAAATGAGTTCAGGGTGTAATGTTTTTCCTTCAATTAGCGCGATATCCAGTTCATAATCCACCAACTTTTGGCAGATCAGTGCACTGTTTGAAATGAACAAGCTTTGATCCTGATGTTGAGTTCGTTCGCGAAAGCCTGACAAAATAAACGGTGCGACCTGATTACCAATCGTGTCACTCGCGCCGACCTTTAGATTGCCACTTAAAGGCTGATCATCACGGAACAAAACATCAATACCAGCAGCACGATGTAATATTTCATCCGCCAATGGAAGTAACTTATGTCCCTCTTGGTTGAGAATTAATCGGTTGTTGACCCGGTCAAATAGAGAGTGGCCGAGTTGTTTCTCCATTTCGCCTAGTGCCATGCTGACCGCAGCTTTAGACAGAAACAGAGCCTCAGAGGCAGCAGTCAATGTCGAGTGCTGAGTAATAGTGACGAACACTTTGAGCTGTTTTATTGAAATATTAGCCATCAGATTCCTAGTTTTACTCTGCTGGTGAAAATGGATTCTGTTCAGTATTGATGAACACTTGTTATATATAATTGGATATTGTTTAACGAAGCGCAAGCGTATTATGGCTTCAACAAGCTGATGAGTTCACAAGTTTAGTGAATTAGGTTTAAGAGAGGCTGACATGATTCAACGTATTAAATATAGATTAACAGGAGCTCCAACACCCATGGCAGGGTTAGCACTCGCAATTGCAAGCTTAGGCTGGTGTTGGGATGGTGTTCTAGTCGCACAAGGTATCTTACACACACCGGGTTTGGTGCAGTGGATCAGTGCTGGCATTGCGGCGGTATTACTTCTTGTTTTAGCTGTGAAATTTTTGATTCATGGTCACCTATTGCGTGAAGATCTTGCTCACCCTGTTGTCGGCAGTGTGGTACCAACATTTGCAATGGGGTGCATGGTGGTGTCAGCGTCTTTGGCGCCAATCTCTCAATTCTTACAAGAAGCTATGTGGTTGGCTTCTGTGGCTTTGCATGTTGTGTTTCTAATGAGCTTTTTGTACCACAGAGCTAAAAACTTTGAGATTCACCACATGGTGCCAAGCTGGTTTGTGCCACCGATCGGTATTATCGTCGCTGACGTCTCTTTCTCAGGTAATCCAGTTTTAGAGCCAGTAGCTAACGCGACTTTGGTATTCGGCTTATTGGTTTACGCAGTAATGCTACCAATCATGGTTTACCGTTTGATCTTCTCTCACGAAGTGCCAGATGCTGCAAAACCAACGATTGCGATTATGGCAGCACCGGCAAGCCTATCTTTGGCGGGTTACTTAACCGTTACTGCTAACCCTTCACCTGTGATCATTGGTTTACTATTTGGTATTGCAGTGTTGATGACGTTCATTATCTATATGGCTTTTTTCAAACTACTTCGTCTGCCATTTAGCCCTGGTTATGCAGCGTTTACCTTCCCAATCGTGATTGGTGCAACAGCCTTGTTTAAACTGGCTGCGTGGATGCAAGCACAAAGTATTGAAGCGCATTACATCAATCAAGTGTTTGGCCTAGCGTATCTTGAATTGATTGTGGCTACGTTGGTTGTGGGTTATGTCGCTGTTCGTTACTACATGAACTACAAACCTCATCGTGTTTTAGGCGCGGTAGCGGGTAGATTGTAAAGGGCAATAGTTCAAAAGATAAACGGAGCTTAAGTTTTCAGTATTTCATAAGCTTATATTCCTAATCCAAACTCGGCACTTATGCTAATCTGGCTTTATATTGTGGCAAGATTAGCGTGAGTGCACTTTGTTTACTGTTTACCATTCCAATAAAGTCGATACTTTAAAAATCCTTCTCGTTCATTTAATCAAAAGTGATCCTTTAGCCAACCCTTTCGAAAAAGAGCAGATCTTGGTTCAGAGCCCAGGTATGTCTCAATGGCTTAAGATGGAACTCGCCAAAGAGTTTGGTGTAGCAGCAAATATAGACTTTCCTCTTCCAGCAACCTTCATTTGGGATATGTTTACCCAAGTGCTTCCTGATGTACCTAAACGCAGTGCTTTTAACAAGGAAGCGATGACGTGGAAGCTGATGAGTTTGCTACCCGCTAAGCTTGACCACCCTGATTTCTTACCCTTACAACGCTATCTTGAAAACGACGAAGATGATTCGAAGCTGTATCAATTGGCTGAGAAGATTGCCGATATCTTCGATGGATACTTGGTATATCGTCCTGAGTGGATGGCGATGTGGGAAGCGGGCGAGCCCGTTACAGAATTGATTGATGGTGAAGGGCAGCAAGAACACCCTTGGCAGCCAATTTTGTGGAAGGCACTCTACGAGCAAACCCTGTCTCAAGGCCAATCGAAATATCACCGTGGTAACCTGTACCACGACTTCATTGAAGCGCTAGCCAACCAACAAGGTCAGCTACAACGCTTGCCGAAACGTCTGTTTGTGTTTGGTATATCGTCGCTGCCTCCTCGTTACATGGATGCCTTGAAAGCGCTGGGTGAGCAGATTGATGTTCACCTGATGTTTACCAACCCTTGCCAACATTACTGGGGCGATATTCGTGACCGTAAATACTTGGCTAGAGTGGAAGCGCAACGTCGTAAGCAGTTTGCTCTGATTGATGGCTTGCCTCATCTAGAAGGCGAAGTCTCACCATTGAAAGACGGTATTGAAGCCAACGTTGAAGACGAACTGCATACTAGCCAAGCGGTAGGCAATAGCTTACTCGCATCTATGGGTAAGTTAGGTAGAGATAACCTGTTTTTGCTATCTCAATCAGACAGTGAAGAGCACGAGTTCTTTATTGATGTAGAGAGAGACAGCCTGCTCCATCAATTGCAAGCCGATATTCTCCAGCTAGAAGAACATCAAGATGATCACATCTTAGATTCCAGCAATCATAAACAGGTGGTTGAGCTTGGCGATCGTTCACTGACTGTACATGCGTGTCACAGTCCAATGCGTGAGGTGGAAGTTCTTCATGACCAGCTATTGGCGATGTTTGATGCCGACCCGACCCTGAAACCACGCGATATCATCGTGATGGTGTCTGACATTAATGCTTATAGCCCAGCGATTCAGGCGGTATTTGGTAATGCTCCGGGTGAGCGTTATATCCCTTACTCGATCTCTGATAGAACTGCAGACCAAGAAAGCCCAATTCTGACCGCTTTCATGCAATTGGTCGCGCTACCGAACACGCGCTGTTTAGCCTCTGAGTTGCTAGAGCTGTTAGAAATTCCTGCGATGATGGCACGCTTTGGTATTGACGAGTTTCAATTCGAACAAGCTAAGCAGTGGGTTGAAGAAGCGGGTATCCGCTGGGGCGTCGATTCTTCTACGGCAACAGAGTTTGATTTGCCTGCCACCGAGCAAAATACTTGGCTATTTGGTATCCAGCGTATGTTACTGGGCTATGCGATGTCAGACTCTGCGGGCTTGTTTGAAACTGAACATTCTCCGATTGCGGCTTATAACGAAGTTCAGGGTATTAACGCCGAACTTGCGGGTAAGTTAGCGCACTTTATTGACCGTATCGCTCATTACCGCCAACGACTAACTGAAACCCAATCAATCGATATGTGGCGTGAAACCTTGCTGCAAATGATTGATGATTTTTTTGCGGTTGAGCTGGAAGGTGAGGTGGTGCTTAAGTCGATTCGTGATGCACTTTCACAACTGAATGAACAGCTTGATGATGCCTTGTATGAGCAAGAGTTGTCGCCGAGTATCATCTATCAGTACTTAAATAATAAACTGTCGGGCGCCCGTATCAGTCAGCGTTTCTTAGCGGGACAAGTTAACTTTTGTACCTTGATGCCGATGCGTTCTATTCCGTTCAAAACCGTCTGTTTGTTAGGCATGAATGATGGGGTTTACCCTCGCTCAATGCCGCCAGAAGGTTTTGACCTGATGAACGGGCGCACTCGACCTGGTGATCGTTCTCGTCGTGATGATGACCGTTATCTATTCCTAGAAGCAATGCTGTCAGCACAAGAGTGTTTATACATCAGCTATGTCGGCCGTTCGATTCAAGATAATACTGAGCGAGTACCGTCGGTATTGGTTTCTGAGTTGATTGAGTACTGCCACCAGAACTACTGCCTAAGTGCAGATCAAGCGTTACCAAGTGATGATTCTGGTATCAAACTGACTCAAGCAATCAGCTTTGAACACACCATGACACCATTTAGCCCAGCAGCCTTTACCCAAGGTGATGCAGGTCATGTATTGAGCTACGCCAAAGAATGGCTTCCTGCGGCAAATCGTTCTGGTGAGCGCAGTGGTGAATTCAATCGCGCTTTGGATGACTATTTGCTTGGTGCGAGCTATCCGTTAGAACTCGATTTGGTTGAGCTACAGCGTTTCTGGCGTTTGCCGGTGCAATACTTCTTTAATCGCCGTCTAAAAGTCGTGTTTGAGCCACCGCTTCCGGTAATGGAAGACGACGAGCCGTTCGTGCTTAATGGCTTAGAAAGCTTCCAGCTTAAAGATGCGCTGCTGCAAGTGTTGCTGGACCACCCAGAAGGCGCAGACGAAGCGGTGCGACTGTTTGTCTCTGAGCAAAAAGCCCAAGGTCGATTACCGGTCGGCGCCTTCGGTGACATCGAATTTGAAACCAACCGTGTTCAAGCGGAAGACTTAGCCAAAGAGATTAGATTTGTGAGCGGATCACCGCAGCAAGATCTCGAAGTGAATATCGAGTTTGACGTGTTAGGCGAAGGTAAGCCTGTTCGCTTGATGGGGTGGTTAACTCAAAACTATCAATCAGGTCTAGTGCGTTTTCGTAGCGGCAAAATACGCTCTCAAGATTACTTGGCTGCGTGGATTGATCATCTATCCTGCGCTGTTATGGGACACGGAAAAACGACCCATATTATTGGCTATGACAGAAAAGAGGGCGTGGTTCACCAAACGCTACAACCTATCGGCGATGCGCAGCAAGCGAAGAGTATATTAGCTGAGTTAGTACGACTGTTTTATCAAGGTATGACTGCACCATTGCCATACTTCCCGAAAACGGCATTAGCTGGTGTTGAAGCGGGCTTTAGCCGTGGTAAGTGGGTCGATGATGAAGAAAAGTCACTCAAGAAAATGGCCGATACTTTTAATGACAGCTTCGCTTTCACTGGCGAGGGGCGAGATACCTACATCTCACGAATCTGGTCTAAATGGGACGATGAATTGGCTACTGAGTCGCGTATGTATTCAACGCTTGTGCTACAGGCGGCAAGGTTGGCTACTGCCGATCTGGAAGATCAGGAGTAGGTGGCTGTGATCGACAAGATCAATAGCGAGTGCGCTGAATTAATGAAAGACAAAAGAGAGTCGCTGGTAAGCGTTTGGTACGCTTGCTTTCAAGATGAAGGGAATCAAGGTGAATAGAAGCAAGGTACAGGAAATAAAGTGGCCGCCAGTAAATCATTATTAGTGTAGGGCGTTCGCTGTACGGCCACAGGTCAGAGGGACCATTATTCTGTGGTTCAAAGTAACGCCGTAAAGTACAAAACTCGTACGTGCTCCTGAACTCGTGGGCGCATAGTAGCGAGGCGATCCGAATTGATCCGTGAGAGAGATCGCACTAACTATTAACAAATTAGCGTAGGACGTAAATTGAATGACGTTTTCCACGCTAGGTCACATTTGTAACAACACATTTATCAGAAGGCAGTAAGGCATGACGACCACAAGCAGTGTTCAGGTAATCGCTCCACAGACACTCAATACCATGACGTTTCCACTTCATGGCGCGCGTTTAATTGAAGCATCGGCGGGTACTGGTAAAACATTTACTATCGCTGGCTTGTACTTACGCTTACTGCTCGGACACGGCACGGCAGCACCAACAGGAGAGCTTACAGAAGCTACCCGACACCATGAGCCGCTAACCGTAGACCAAATTCTGGTGGTGACCTTTACTGAAGCAGCTACGGCTGAGCTGCGAGATCGTATTCGTGCTCGTATTCATGATGCACGCATTGCGTTTGCACGTGGGCAAAGTGACGACCCAGTGATTGCGCCTTTGTTACAAGCCATCGATGATCATGCTGGCGCTGCGAAAACACTGCTCAATGCCGAAAGGCAAATGGATGAAGCGGCGGTCTACACCATTCACGGCTTCTGTCAGCGTATGTTGACTCAAAATGCCTTCGAGTCTGGAAGCCGCTTTGATAATGAATTTGTGACCGATGAAAGTCACCTAAAAGCGCAAGTGGTTGCTGACTACTGGCGTAAGCAGTTTTACCCGCTGCCGACTCAACTGGCTGGTGAGGTTCGTAATATTTGGGGTTCACCGGCTGCGTTATTAGCAGACGTAAATCGTTATCTGACAGGATCTCCGCTGAAATTGACGGTAGATGCGATGTCGGGCGACCTGCAAACTCTGCACAACCAAAACCTAGATAAAGTGAAGCAACTTAAAGCGCTATGGTGTGAATCTGAAGCGGACTTTTTGGCTTTGATCTCTGCTTCGGATGTGAACAAACGTAGCTACACCAAGAAGTCTCTGCCGACATGGTTAGAAGCGGTGACAGCATGGGCGCAGAGCGACACTCATGATTACCAGTTTCCAGATAAACTAGAGAAGTTCTCACAAGCAACGTTAATTGAAAAAACACCAAAAGGCACCGCGCCTCAGCACGCGGTGTTTGAGGCTATTGAGAATTTCTTAAATTCTCCTGTAGATCTAAAAGCTCCATTGCTGGCGCATGCGATTACTCATTGTCGAATCATGTTAGCTAAGGCTAAACAGCAGAAGCAGTGGTTATCGTTTGATGACCTACTGACCCAGTTATCTGCGTCGATCGATGTCGATGAGCAGTCACTGCTGGTGGAGAGAATTCGTACCTTATACCCGGTGGCGATGATCGATGAATTCCAAGATACCGATCCGCTGCAATACAGTATTTTTAGCCGAATCTACCTCGATAATCCGCAGTGCGGCTTGTTTATGATCGGTGACCCGAAGCAGGCTATCTATGGTTTCCGCGGTGCAGATATCTTTACCTACATTAAGGCAAGAAACCAAGTTAGTGCTCACTATACGTTAGGCACTAACTGGCGTTCGAGTGCTGATATGGTCAGCGCGGTAAACCAAGTGTTTATGAATTCGGATAGTCCGTTTATCTACGATCAAGACATTCCATTTTTGCCCGTTGCTGCCAGTCCATCTGCTGACAAACGCCAATGGGTGATGAACGGAGAAACTCAGCACGCACTGACCTTTTGGCTGCAAGAGGCTGAAGATAAGCCATTGCCGAAAGGTGAATATCACAAGGCAATGGCAGAAGCGACAGCGAGTCAAATTCAAACTATTCTGACCGCTTCTCAAAATCAACAAGCCTATTTTGATAACGGAAAAAAACAACACGCCGTGAATGCGGGTGATATTGCTGTCTTGGTTCGAACCGGCAGTGAAGGTCGTCTGATTAAGAACGCGTTGTCGGAACAAGGCATTGCGAGCGTGTATTTATCCAACCGAGACAGTGTGTTCACCAGCTTGGTCGCACAAGATATTCAACGTTTGTTGCAGGCGGTGCTGACACCTGAAAATGACCGAGCATTACGCGCCAGTTTAGCGTCGGAGTTGTTTGCTCTGGATGCCGCATCATTGGATGAACTCAACAACGATGAAGTGGTGTGGGAAAACGTCGTTAACGAGTTTAGAGAATATCGTAAGTTGTGGCTTCAGCGCGGCGTGTTGCCAATGCTTCGCAGCGTGATCAGTAAACGACATCTCGCGGAACGCTTACTGGAAGAAGAAAATGGTGAGCGCTCACTCACTGATTTAATGCACATTGGCGAATTGTTGCAACAAGCAAGACAAGAACTCGACAGTGACTATGGCTTGTTGCGTTGGCTGGCTGAAGCAATCTCAGATGCACAAAATGGTTTAGGTGGCAGTGACGACGACATTCAACGCCTTGAATCAGAAAGAAACTTGGTTCAAATCGTTACCATTCATAAATCGAAAGGCTTGGAATATGACTTAGTATTTTTGCCGTTCGTTGCAAGCTATCGTGAAGCGAGTGAAGGTAAGTTCTACGACCATGACTCAGATACCACGGTACTTGATATTACGGGTAGCGATAGTGCCTTAGCTCAAGCCGACAAAGAGCGATTGGCGGAAGACTTACGTTTGATTTACGTGGCGCTGACTCGTGCTGTTTATGGATGTTTTATTGGCATGGCACCGCTACGTAAAGGGCGTTCAACCAAAGAGCCGACCGGCGTTCACTTGAGTGCCATGGGCTATTTGGTTCAAAACGGACAAGAGCAAGGCATCGCCGAGTTGCATCAAGCTCTATCGGCTATTGAGGGTAAGAATTCCAGTGTGCTGTTAGCCGAAACACCTACCGCTCACGAACAAATTTTTGTGCAAACAGAGCAAGTGAGTGACGACTTACAGGCCAGTGAACTTAAGGCTTCAATCGACCGAGCTTGGCGTATCACCAGTTACTCGGGGCTTGTCAAACAGGGCAGTCACGGTGCGAGTCATGACGCGACCATTGAGGTGTCTGGTTTTGATATTGACTCGGCTGATGAGCAGGATGAGTCTGAGTTGATTGAGCCTGAACGCTCTATCTTTACGTTCCCTCGTGGTGCTCGCCCAGGTACTTTCTTACACACCTTGTTTGAGGAGGTTGAATTTACCGAGCCAGCAACCAGTGAACATAACACGCAAGTAATCACTCACTTATTAGAATCAGAGCAATATGAATTAGAGTGGCTACCTGTGCTTCAGCAACTGGTCGATACAGTGCTGAACACCGCATTAGACGGCAAGAACTTAAAGCTAAGCGAGAAAGACTCGACGCAACGTTTAGTTGAGATGGAATTCTTACTGCCGATCGAAGTATTGGCTGCATCTGAACTGAATCAAACCATTCAATATCACGATCCATTGTCAGCCAAAGCGGGCGATCTAGGTTTCCAAACCGTGCAAGGTATGTTGAAAGGCTTCATCGATTTGGTGTTTGAGCACCAAGGTAAATACTATGTACTCGACTGGAAATCGAATCACTTAGGAGATGATGTTGCTGTCTACCATGGCGAGGCATTGAAATCGGCGATGGCTGACCATCGCTATGATTTGCAATATCAAATCTATGCATTGGCGTTGCACCGTTTCTTACGCAGCCGCGTTGCCAATTACAGCTACGAACAACATTTTGGTGGCGTGTACTACTTGTTCTTACGAGGAATGGACGGCCAATCTCAGCAAGGTATTTTCTCAGCCAAACCAACACTGGCTTTACTTGATGAAATGGATCAATTGATTGACGGTAAAGTGATAGACAGACGTTCGGCACAATTGAATGACGATGAAACTGGACAGATGGGGCTTTTATAATGACAACAACGACCACTAATACCGGCATAGATACTGCGAACACAGTAAAGCCAGTTTCACTTATTCCTGAGCAACTGATGGATGTACTCCAGTTTCTTGCGGATAAGGGTTCTATTCGTCAGTTGGATTATCAATTTGCCCGTTTTCTTGCTCAGCAAGCCACGAGCTACCCTCAAGAGATCGGCTTTCTCGCGGGGGTAGTGAGCCATGAATTAGGCAAAGGACACATTTGTACTCAGCTTATACAGCAGCATACGACAGGCCCTGAACTAGCGGCAGATCTTGCTCAGTTACTTGGGTTATACGGTGAAACTGCACTGCAATTGAACCAAAAACTGTTGGGTATTGATTGGGTGGCTGTGCTTCAATCGTCAAACCTAGTAGGTACAACCAATGACTGTGTTAAGCCGCTGATGTTTGATGGACAGCGTGTCTACTTACAGCGTTATTGGAACTACGAAGTTGTGTTGGCTGAGACCTTAAACCGTTTAAGTAAGCCAGTAGAGTTCAACTCTGAGCAGAAAAAAGCGCTAACCGAAACGTTGAATCAGTTATTCGCACGCAGTTACCATTTTCTGTTTAATGCCTTAGCCAAGGCTGAAGCAAACCAACAAACGTCTCAGGTATTACGCCAACAACTGGTGTGTGACCATCTAGATATTGTCGACGAACATGTTTTGGATTGGGGTGCGATAGACCAAGTGATTGTCCAAGCCAAGCAAGTGACAGATTTAGATGCGCTGGATAGCCTCGTGCCGTTATCTGTTTGTTTGAATTGGCAAAAAGTTGCGGCAGCGGTGGCGTTAAGTCGACGTTTTGCGGTTATTTCTGGCGGACCGGGCACCGGTAAAACGACCACGGTAACTAAGTTGCTTTCGGCTATGGTCGAGCAATCGCTCAGCCAAGGTAAAACACCGACGATCAAGCTAGTGGCTCCGACAGGTAAAGCGGCGGCGCGTTTAACTGAGTCGATTGGTAAAGCGATAGAACAACTGCCTTTAGTACCTGAAGTGAAGTACAACATACCGACTGAATCCAGTACCTTGCACAGATTGCTCGGCGCGATTCCTAATCGTGCAGAGTTTAGACACAACCGACGCAATCCACTTCATCTTGATATTTTGGTGGTGGATGAAGCATCGATGGTTGATCTGTCGATGATGTATAAGCTGGTGGATGCACTTCCTGAGCATGCAAGGCTCATCTTATTGGGTGATAAAGACCAACTTGCTTCAGTAGAGGCAGGTGCTGTGCTCGGTGATATCTGTTCATTCAACTCTGTTGGTTACAGCAGTGCGCAAGGCAACTTGATTGCGGAGATGACAGGCTTTGATGCGATAGCTAAACCAAGACAAGACAAAGCTGGATCGGTGAATCCGCCTGCGATTGCAGATAGCTTGTGTATGCTGCAGAAGAGTTACCGCTTCGACGCGCGTTCAGGTATCGGCCAACTGGCTAAAGCAATCAATAATGGTTCTGCGAGTCAGGTGGATCAAGTCTTTGCTAAAGGATTTGGCGATATCGAAAATCATCCCCTGTCGAGTGACAGCTATAATTTGATGCTGCGTACCTTGGTTAACGAGTATGGTGCGTATCTCAACCGAATGAATGTGCCGCTTGAAGAGCTAGAAACCCAAGAAGCGCGAGCGAAGTCGGTGCTCGATTTGTTCAGTCAATGTCGACTATTGTGTTCTATTCGTGAAGGGGATTTTGGTGTTAAAGGCCTCAACCACAGAATCGAAAGGGCGCTTGCCGCAAGACGTTTGGTGAATCCGCACAACGATGAATTGTGGTATCACGGGCGACCAGTCATGGTGACGCGTAATGATCATGGTTTAGGTTTGTACAATGGTGATATTGGTATCTGTATGCTCGAAGCCGATTCAACGACTTTAGAGTCAAATAGTGCGAATTCCACACCTAGACTGAAGGTGTATTTTGAGTTGCCAGATGGCAGCGTGAAAGCCGTACTACCAAGCCGAGTACCCGATCATGAGACCGCTTATGCGATGACCATACACAAATCTCAAGGCAGTGAGTTTGATCTGACCTTAATGATCTTGCCACCTGATTTCAGCCCTATTTTAACGCGGGAGCTTATCTATACTGGTATTACACGTGCGAAGAAACGACTGATGATGTTCAGCGATACCAACGTGTTGAAGCGTGGGATTAAGGTGAAAACAGAGCGAGTGAGTGGTTTAGGCAGTCGCTTAACGAATTAGTCGTCAATGGCCGCTAGAAAAGGGCTTGAACTTAGAGCTAGATAAACACAAAGCAACCATCCCTGGTTGCTTTGAACGTTATTAAGACTCTTTGCTTAAAAACGCTCGAGTAAACGATATATGGTTTATCTTGTACTTTGCTTGGCAATTCAAAATAAACTCTTTTAGATTCTCGCTAACAGGGAACACGCAGTGTACGTCTAGCCCTTCTAAGAATTGGTTATCAGCCATATCCCAAAAACTTTGCAGCGAGTTACAAACAATGGTTCTCATATCAATGTTGCTCTTTTTGCTGTTTATATTAACGAGCAGAGCTAATGGTTAGTATGCTGACCGTCAACGGGTATAGCAATCCGTGCAGTGACCATCTCAATGAGTTCGATATGACTATCGAGATGGCAATTCCAATAAAAACATTTGTTAAGATTATTAAAGCGTCTAAATTCTATACAATTATACGTGTGAGTGAAAGTGCATAGTTAATAAATCTCATATAGAAAACGATTACATTTGCAATTATTTTTCTGTCGAAGTGAGATTGTGCTCCAAAACTTTATTTATACGTTGAGCGCCAAGATCTTTGAGTTTCTCTGATAGTTGTATAACCCTTGTTTTTCCATCGGTAATTCATCAACCGCTATCTCGTAAAAACCCTGTTCACGGAACCAGTGAAGGCTGTGCGTAGTAAGGACAAAAATCTGGTCGATATCACGAGATTTTGATTGGTGACGCATGTAATCCAGTAATATTTGCCCGCGGTTGCCATCACGATAATCAGGATGAATAGCCACGCACGCCATCTCCGCCATATGATCTTCCGGGTATGCGTAAAGCGCTGCGCAACCGATAATCAGCCCGTCTTTTTCAATAATGGTAAATCGGTGGATTTCTTGCTCTAGCTGTTCTCGAGAGCGGCGCACTAAGATGCCTTGTTCTTCAAGAGGGCGAATAAGGTCAAAGATGCCGCCAATATCGTCGATCTGAGCTTGTCTTACTTGCTCGGCACTAGCCATGACCACTTGGGTTCCAATACCGTCAAAAGAGAACAACTCTTGGATTAATGCGCCATCTACCTTGTAGCTGATTAGATGACAACGAGGCACACCAGCTCGACAAGCGGAGATCGCTCCTTTCAAGAAGCGCAGTGTTCCTGTGCTCATGTCTTCGGCAGGATTTTGAGATTCCGTTAATCGTTCTAGAATTTGCTTGGCATCTTTAGGGAAGAGTTCGGCGAGCACGTTACCGCGTTCATCTGTTACCCCTTGTTCGGAGCAGAAGCCAATCAGCTTGTCGGCCTTTAGACGAATAGCAACTTGGGTAGCGACCTCTTCAGAAAGTAGGTTAAAGCTTTCGCCTGTCACGGAGCTGGCAATAGGGCCAAGCAGTACAATTGAACCTTGGTCAAGCGTGCGATTGATCCCTTCGATATCGATTCGACGAATACGCCCGCTGTGGCAATAATCCGTACCGTCATCCACGCCAAGCGGTTGAGCCGTAATGAAGTTACCACTCATAACATTGAGTTGAGTGCCTGCCATCGGCGTGTTGTTTAAGCTCATTGAGAGGCGTGCGGTGATGGCAAGTTGAAGCTGTCCAGCAGCCTGCATAGCGACGCCCAAAGAATATTCATCAGTGACCCTAATATTCTTGTGATAAGGCGTATGGCAATCTTGCTTGGCGAGCAATTGGTTGATCTGCGGTCTTGCCCCGTGAACGAGAACAATCTTTACTCCAAGGCTGTGGAGCAAGGCTATATCACTAATAATGTTACCAAAGTTCCTGTCGGCAACGGCTTCGCCTCCCAGCATAATGACCATGGTTTTGCCACGGTGAGCATTTACGTAAGGGGTTGATTGTCTGAAACCTTTTACTAGCGCTGTACTTCTTAATTTCACAGAACAAGTCCATTTTGTTTATTTATTCGATAATTTAGCATTTAAATTCAAATGTAAACAACACCTTTTTGGAATAAAGCGCAAACTATTCTTATCTAGGCTTCAATATATAAACTGTCTCAGTGTAGAATGCGCATAGCATCCTTATGAGTAGTCACCGAATGCAACAAGCTCCAGCAACAAAGAACAAAATCGATGAGATAACCAAAGGTCTCTACAGCGAAGCTGATCAGCGCAATCAATCTAAGTTGAAGCGTAAGATCATTGAACGTTGTTTAATGGTTCTAGCCTTAGTGGGTTCGTTTGCGGTGGTTTCTTTGTTCGGCGATGTGCTTTCCCGAGTGCAAAATGCGGCGACGCCCGACAATCTGATATACGGCACTTGGATAGAGCAAGATGTTGCACATTATGCGACCGATGAGTTTGTTCTGAATGCTAATGGTGTGTCAGTTCGTGGGTCTGTTGTTTCGACGAGCTTTGACTTTGATGGAAACTACTTTGAATACAAGGCGGGTGATAAAACCTATCGCTTCCGCATGACCAATTCTGACAATACAGAAATGGTGCTCGATTCTGACAGTCACTACAATCCCATCTTCCGCCTTAAGGGCCATATCGATAACTCCGTCCGATAGGTTATCTTCTTGTAAACTCTTACAATCTAAGATTGTGTTATCTGACTGTTTTTGTCATCCTCGATGCATAGAATTTTTAGGATGACTCTTGTGATTAAAAAATGGCTTCCCCTTGTCGCTGCCTCTTTGTTATTTGGCTGTGCTCAACCCACTGATCTTGCTCAGCAACACCTTGATGACGAATTTCCTCGCACCTTGAATAAGGTCGATCAGGTTGAATCCAATAAACCAAGAGACTACACCGCATTTGCAGAACAAGCTGAGATGGTGGTTTCTAAATCCCCTTCGATGGCTAAAATCTATGAGCCGCTTTATCAACAACTCAATGAGTGGGCGATGCTGAGTGGAGATCCAAACGAGCTAGCGAATTTTGGCGTTCAAACCGCTCAACTAGGTGGTGGTGATAAACAAGGCAATGTTTTGTTCACGGGCTACTTTTCTCCTGTGATGGAGCTGCGCCACGAAGCGAATGAAGAATATCGTTACCCTGTTTACGGGCTTCCTGAGTGTGGTAAAGAGTGTCCAACACGCCAAGAGATTTACAACGGCGCACTAGAAGGTCAGGGCCTTGAGTTAGGTTACTCAGCAAACCGTATCGACCCATTTATGATGGAAGTACAGGGCAGTGGATTTGTACACTTCGGTGATGATGACACGCTGCAGTATTTCGCCTACGCGGGTAAGAACAATAAAGCTTATGTGAGCATTGGCCGTGTTCTGATTGAACGAGGCTTAGTTCCACGCGAAAAAATGTCGCTAAAAGCAATCAAAGAGTGGGTATTGGCAAACGATCCTGAAGTGGTCAAAGAGCTGCTTGAGCAAAACCCATCTTTCGTGTTTTTTGAAGCGAGAGACGACCTATCTGTGATGGGTAGCGCGGGCATTCCTCTATTACCTATGGCGGCGGTTGCGGGCGATCGCTCTATCTTGCCTATGGGGACGCCGATTCTTGCTGAGGTTCCACTACTGAATGCTGATGGTACTTGGAGCGGCGCTCATCAACTAAGACTGCTATTGGTTTTGGATACGGGCGGCGCGGTTAAGCAAAACCATTTGGACCTTTACCACGGCATGGGCCCTCGAGCGGGTACAGAAGCGGGCCATTACAAGCATTTTGGTCGTGTGTGGAAGCTCGGTTTAGATGGCAGCGCAACTGAAGCGCCTTGGGCTTTGCCTCCTGAAAAGGTTGAGTAAGCTACAATAAAATAGGGCATTGAAAGCGAATCGCTAATCCCCTAGACTTTTTATTCAAGAGTGCGTATAAAACGCACTCTTTTCTTTTTCTCAGAAATAAATTGGCGGCAACAATGCGTGAATTGACCACTCCAGCTTCAGAAAACTATGACCAACGATTTGGTGGCACCCGTCGCCTATATGGCAATAGTGAAGTCGACATACTTAGAGCAGCACACGTGTGTGTGATCGGTATTGGCGGTGTAGGTTCATGGGCGGTTGAAGCGCTTGCTCGTACTGGTTTAGGTGAGCTGACTTTGATCGATATGGATGATGTGTGTGTGACCAACATCAACCGTCAGATCCACGCAATGTCGGGTACCGTTGGTAAAAGCAAAATTGAAGTGATGGCAGAGCGCGTTAAGCTGATTAACCCTGAGTGTAAAGTTAACCTGATTGACGACTTCATCGGCCCAGACAATCAGGCTGAATACCTGTCGAAAGAGTTCGACTTTGTATTAGATGCGATTGACAGCATGAAAGCTAAGGCTTCACTGTTGGCATATTGTCGTAGCAACAAAATTAAGGTGATCACCACTGGTGGTGCGGGTGGTCAAATCGATCCGACTCAAATCAAAGTGGCTGATCTGACGAAGACGATTCAAGATCCGCTCGCGAAGAAGCTAAAAGATACCCTTCGTCGTCATCATAATTTCCCTAAGAATCCAGCACGTAAGTTTGGTATCGATTGTGTGTTCTCAACTGAACAGCTGAAATACCCTCAAGCTGACGGCAGTGTCTGTGCTGCGAAAGCGACAGCAGAAGGTCCAAAACGTATGGATTGTGCGACGGGTTTTGGTGCGGCAACAGTTGTAACGGCGACGTTTGGTTTTGTAGCTGTTTCGCGTATCGTTGAAAAGCTGATTCAAAAGCACGCTAAGTAACGTCTTTTACTCAATTAACAATCGACTGGATATTAAAATGACCACATTCCCAAGCTCTCCATTCGGCACTGAAATTACCAGTGATGATATCGTCGCGAAGATGCAGACATTCAGCGGCTGGGAAGACCGTTATCGCCAAGTGATTCAATGGGGTAAGAAACTGCCAACGATGCCTGATGAACTGAAAAGTGAGCAGGTGATTGTCTCTGGCTGTGAAAGCCAAGTGTGGTTGGTTTCTCAGAATATCGATGGTGTTTGGCACTTTTGTGCTGATTCTGATGCGCGTATCGTTCGCGGTCTGATTGCTTTGGTGATGGCTGCGTATGATGGAAAAACATCAGAGCAGGTTCAAGCGTTCGATATTGATGGTTACTTTGAACAAATCGGTCTAATTACCCACCTTAGCCCATCTCGCGGTAATGGATTAAAAGCGATTGTTGCTCAAATCCAAGAGCTAAGTGCTTAATATCTCCTTGATACACAGAAGCAAAAAGGGTTGACGTTAAACGCCAACCCTAAGTAATTTCGCTACTCCCTAAAGCATATCAACGGCTTTTTCTATCGCCGCTACGAGCTTTTCAACATCATCCATGTTGTTGTAAATACCAAATGAAATTCGAACCGTTCCTTTCACATTAAGTGCATCCATTAATGGGTGAGCACAATGATGTCCTGCACGTACTGCGATACCTTGCTGATCCAGTAGAGTCGCTATATCTTGATGGTGAACACCATCCATCACAAAAGTAATCACACTTGCGTTAGGTTGATACCCTAAAATCTGAATGTCATCCAGTTTACTGAGCGCAAGATAAGTCTCGTGTTGTAGTTGGTGGATATGATTTTCGACATCTTGTTGTACAAAACCACTTAACCATTCTATTGCGGTGCTTAGTGCTATGGCCCCTGCCACATTTGGCGTGCCCGCTTCGAATTTGCCAGGCAGTTCTGAAAAAGTAGTGCCAGAGAAAGAGACGCGCTCGACCATTTTGCCACCACCATGCCAAGGTGGCATCGCTTCTAACAATTCAAGCTTGCCGTAAAGCACACCGATGCCCGCAGGGGCATAGAGCTTGTGTCCAGAGAATACGTAGAAATCCGCACCTAAAGATGAAACATCTACGGGCTCATGAACAATACCTTGCGCGCCATCGACCACAACAATCGCATCCATCTTATGGGCTTTCTCGATCACTTGTTCAATCGGTTGGCGAGAGCCAGTGACATTGGTGATCTGAGCTAAGGCAACAATCTTGGTCTTATCATTAAGAAGATGATCAAAAGCTTGTAGATCAAATTCGCAATCAGATGTCATTGGTACTTTAACTACTTTAGCCCCGGTTTGTTCTGCCACAATTTGCCAAGGCACTATGTTGGCGTGATGTTCCATCTCACTCACTAAGATCTCATCACCAGGTTGAAGCGTGCTTCTTGCATACGTTTGAGCAATTAGGTTAAGTGCTTCCGTGGCACCACGAGTCCAGATGACCTCTTTTGAAGAGCTTGCACCAATAAACTGAGCAATCTTATCTCTTGCCGCTTCAAATTGACTGGTCGCGTTCGCCGTTAAGCTATGACTACCACGGTGCACATTGGCATTCTGCTTCGAGTAATATTGGCTAATGGCATCAATAACCACCTGAGGCTTCTGTGTCGTCGCCGCGCTGTCTAAGTAAATCAACGGTTGTTGATTGATGGTTTGGGATAGCGCAGGAAACTGCTCTCGGATGTGATTGATATCAAACATCTGTTCTTACCTAAATCTTGAAAGTGGGTGCTAGCATTATGCTGAGCGGTCTTGTTATTTTATCGCGACTTGTTAAGCGTTGCTGACGAATATTCATGATCCCAGCGCTTTTCTTGCTCTTTGACTTGAGCAAACAGCTTTTGGTTAACAGGAACCTTTATGCCGTGCTTAAGTGCTGTCTTGATTAGATGGCCGCTAATGAAGTCGATCTCTGTCTTACGTTGGTAAAACATATCTTGCTTCATAGATGAATTGTTCTGTGCCGTTGCTTGGATAACCTGTTTGACGCTTGCTTCCAATTCATCGAATGAACAAACGATCCTTTCGGCTTGCATAACCTGCGTGAGCTCTTTAACGATAGAACTCAAAATATCCTCAAACCTTTTATCTGCGAGTTCGCCATTCTTGATCTGTTCAAGGCCCGTGAGCGGGTTGATCGCACAATTGATGGCGAGCTTAGTCCAAAGCGCGGTTTCTATTTGTGGGTTCCAACTCACAGCGGGGAGAGCATCATCCAATACATCAACCAAAAACGTGCACTGTTGACCCGTTTGGTTAAAAGCACCCAACTGGGTTTGTCCTATTCCTGTATGAGATACACTATTACGATCAGGTTTGAATGCTGCTTGGGTCGTGGTAGCCAATACTATCGGGTGAGCATTAATTTGAGTGGCAATGTTGTCGACCGCGCCCATTCCGTTATGCATGAACATGAGAATGGTGTCAGAGTCGAGATATTGAAGTAACGGAGTGGTGGCTTCTTCTACTTGCCAAGCCTTGACTGTGAAGACAACCAAATCACTCGCGGCTAATCGTTCGATATTGTTGTTACTGAAGTGAAGTGAAGTTTGCTCATCAAGTGATAGGTCAATTGAGGTTTCAGGGGAGCGGCTCCACAAAGAGACATTATGACCCGCTTTAAGCAGTTTTATTGCCCATAAAGAGCCAATTGCTCCAGGTCCAACAATCGTGATGTTCACAGCAATACCAAGATAAGAAAGTGATGCTGCAAGGATAGCGAGGCATTAAATGAAAGCAATAAAAAATGGCACCCGAGGGTGCCATTTGGGAAACTTTCTTAGAAGTTCGATTAGAACTTGTAAGTTACTGCGAAGTAATGACCTACACCAGAAGAGTCAGCTTTCGTTGTGTTTCCTGGGTATAAAGTGCTTGGAACTTCACCATCAGCGAAACCATATACATCGTTGAATAATTTCAGACCGTAACCTACTGCAAAACGCTCTGAGTGCCAGTAGATACCGTTGTACATTGCTCCACCAGTTGAAGAACGACCAGCAACACCATCATCCATACCAAATTGGTAATCTAGGTAACCTTGGTAAGAGATGAATGAACCATTGTCAAAGAAGTAGAAAGGTTTGAACCAGTTAGTAGAAAGTTGGAAACCATTCCAATCTTTGTCGCTCATCTCGTAAACACCGTAAAGGTTTAGGCCCATTTTACCAAACCATGGAACCATTACGTCAGAGCCAAGACCCCATTTCTGTTGACCTTCACCAGAACCACCGTAGAAGATCATTTCAGATGCAACGTAAACTTCTTGAACAGGACCGAAAGAAAGGTCTTTACCAGTTAGACCGTCAATAGACATACGTGGAGCTACTTTTGCGAATAGCTTGTCTTGACCTGCTTTGTCACTACTTGTATCGCCAGTAGGGTTAAAGAAATCAACGTAACCGTATAGATCGAAGATACCAGAGCGACCACCAAACTCCATTTCAATGTAATCGTGGCTAGATGCTTCACCTGGACCACGCTCATCAACTGCGTACATGTAGTTAAACTGCATCCAGCTAAAGTCATTTTTGTGAGTATCGCCGTCAGAATAATCTGCTGCCATTACTGGAGCAGAAGTTGCTGCAAGTAGGCCAAGAGTTAAAAGTGATTTACGCATAATGGAACTCTCTATGTTTAAAATAAGTAACCCGCTAATCCGTGCGTGTTTATGATGTCCGAATGCCGAGCATCATAGCGATTTTGTTCTCAAATAAAAGTGAGACAGAGTGAAAACTACAATTATTAATTTGAAGTTGATCACACTAATGATCTAAATGATGGAACTTTAAGGTGGCAATGCATCTTGATGCACCTTGGATTCTATTGATTTTGTGAAATCTGATTATTTTGTAGATAAATTGGTGAATTGATGCTCTAAGCAAACGATTATACTAAATAGAGTGATATTCATATCAAAATCAACAGTATTCGTTTCTAAGCGTTTTCTCTTAAAAAATGACAATTCAACCCGTCTTACAATCCAGTCTTTGATCTATCTTTGACCGAAAACGGTGGGTATTGCTGGCAGCACTCCGGCGCTAAGTGATGTGAAATTCAAAGATTATGAAAATGGCATTTATGTTGCGGCGGGGTCTTACTTTGTGACGATTACTGTAGCGGGTCAGCCTTTGGTTGTGGCGATTGATGATTCGATGGGAACAGGTTTTAATCTTATCGTGAGCGACACAACAGACTAGATCTGAAGACCGAACGTAAAAGAGGGAAGCTCAATGCTACCCTCTTATCATTTTTTTTGACTCTATTCTTGATTGTTTTTGGCTTTTTCTAATAAATCCGTGAAAAAGTGGCGTAACGAATAGAGCATGATCAAACTCGGTATCACCATGAGTGCAGTCAGTATAAAGAAGGTTGACCAGTCATTGAGGTAATCGACCAATTCACCACTAAATGAAGCCAGTGTTGTTCGACCGAAGTTACCCAAGGATGCGAGTAATGCATATTGGGTTGCAGAGAAGGCCTGCCCAGTTAATAACGTTAAGAAAGAGACAAACGCTACGGTTGAAAACGCAGTTGTAAAGTTATCGACAATGATGGTTGCCAAGAACAAGGTTTCACTCGGGCCAGTGTGAGCGATCCACGCAAACATTAGATTACTGGCCGCCATTGCCACACCGCCGATCATCAGTCCGCGTACAATACCGAATTTCACATTGAAGACACTGCCTACCAAAGTGAAGAATATCGTCGCGCCCCAGCCAATTAACTTGGAGTAATGACCGATCTGTTCATTACTGAAACCTATCTCTTTATAGAAGGTGATCGACATGCGACCTAGGAAGGCTTCACCTATCTTAAATAGGAACACAAACAGCAATAGAGTAATGGCAACTTGAACTCCGTTTCTTTTGAAGAAATCATAAAATGGTTCAATTACCGTCACACTGAACCAAGCGACAAGCTTTGAGCCGACCACTTTATTGTGTCGCTGTTGTGCTTGTTCTTGTAGGGCTTCACGTTGTGTATTTGGCTCTCCGACAAAAAGAGTAAACAGCATTAATACAACAACGACACCTGCCATTCCGTAATACACGCCATTCCAACCGATTGAGTCTGCATTAATAAAGGCAAGGTAGCCTGGTAGAGAATACCCCGTCCACCAACCAATTACGGCCATTGCAGAAGCTTGCGGCAGTTTTGATGCTTCGGATTTTGGGAAGGTATCAATACGAAATGCATCAATCGCGATGTCTTGCGTGGCTGAGGCAATGGCAATAGCGAGCGCCAACATTGAGGTAAACGCCAAATTCTCTGCGGGATTGACGCCTGCGATGAATAAGGTGCCGATTAAAACAATGGTTTGGCAGAAAAAGATCCAACTGCGGCGCTGGCCGAGTATTGCGTGAAGCACCGGCAGTTTTACTCGGTCTACCAATGGTGCCCATAGAAAGTTAATCGCATACACGGCAAACACACTGCCAAAGTAGCCGATGGCAGCACGCGTTAAACCTGCATCTTTTAGCCAACCAGACATATTGGATCCAATAAGAACCCATGGGAAGCCACTCGAACAGCCGAGCATAAACACCCAAAGTAGGCGTTTATCTAGGTAGCTGCGGAAAGTCTGCATCCAAGAAAGATAGGGAGTGCCTGATGACATAGGGCGTCCTTGTGTAGAAAAACGCCCTTAAGAAATAAGGGCGTTAGATTGGATTACTTAAGAATGGTCACTTTAGTGATGACGATTGGGTCAACTGGTATGTCTGACATGCGGCCCATTCGCTTGGTTGGAATCGTTGCCATCTTTTGAACAACATCAAAACCTTCAGTTACTTTGCCGAATACAGCGTAGCCTGGGTTGCTACCTTTTGCGTTCAAGAAGTCATTATCAGAGAAGTTAATGAAGAACTGACGAGTTGCAGAATCTGGCGCATTAGTACGAGCCATCGCGATTGTTGCTGTATCGTTCTTCAGGCCATTGCTGCCTTCATTCTTGATAGGAGCGTAAGTTGCTTGTTGATTCATCTCTTGATCGAAGCCGCCACCTTGAGCCATAAAGCCAGGAATAACACGGTGGAAGATAGTGCCTTCGTAGCTGCCGTCAGCAACGTATTTTAGGAAGTTCTCCGCACTAACCGGTGCTTGTTCTTGGTTAAGCTCAATAGTGAAGTCGCCTAATGTTGTTTCCACGTTTACTTTAGGACCAGCCCAAACGCTCACGCTCACTAGCATTAATGCGATAGAAGATAAAATACGACCCATTAGAAACGTTCCTTCATGTAAGTTTGTAGCTCTTGGTCGTTAGCGATCTCAGTAAGAACCAAGTTGATCACGTCATTAAGAACCATAGAGATGTCGTCGTTAGATGCACTCAATGCACCAGTGCGTGTTGCAGTGCCGTTGAATGTTTTAACTAGTTTGCCTTCAGGCGTTTCAGCGGTAACTTCAAGCGTTACTTTACCGTCCATTTTGTTTTCCATAATGGTGTGCTCTACGGTAACGAGTGCTTCTTGAATCTCTAAAACAATCGAGTTTTCACTGTTTACGCTCGCACGAAAACCTTGAGACTCTAACTGCTGTGCAACAGCATTTTCTAGAGAAATACGCATGTTTTGCTTAGCGTGAATTGGCTGAATGTTTGAACGGCCACTATCAACCAATGCAACATATTGAGCGGCACGAACATCTTTACTGGTTAGTGTGTATGTTTTGCCTTGTACAAGGTTGCTTGAGCTTAGTGAAGCTTCTGGCATTACATTGATCTGTTCTTGCTGAGGGGCTGAACATGCTGTCAAAGCCATAATAGAAGCAGCCAAAATCAGTTTTTTCATTCCTTTATCCTTTCTAAATTCACACCAGAAGCTCGGTATCTTAAATTCTTGTGAAGTCGTTTCTGCTTATTTATTAAAATTCGCAGGTTCTCTTGTTGCTTGTAATATCTCAAATTTTTGGTTTAGTTCAAGCGTTTCAACGTTAGCTTCACCAAATAGTCTTGCTAGTTTGACATCGTATCCGAGGTGTCGGTTGCCAATAACAATTAATTTGCCTCCATTGCTTAGAACATGCTTTGCATCACAGAACATTTGCCACGCAATGTGATCCGTAATCGCTTGTTGCTGATGGAATGGAGGATTACACATCACTAAGTAGGTGCTGTTTTTCTTGAAGCCATCTAAACAGTTGTTGGCGATGAACTGGAAGTTGCCTTCTTCACCAAGGTTATCTTTGACGTTTTGGCGCGCCGATTCCACCGCCATAAAGCTTTCATCCACACAGGTGATACGGGCTTGTGGGTTCAATTGCCCTGCTTTTACACTCAATACACCGTTGCCACAACCAAGATCGATGATATGACGTAGCTCAGGATCTTGAGGAATGTGCTCTAGCATATAGCGAGCGCCTTGATCGAGTGCTTCCCCTGAGTAAACATTTGGTAAATTTTTCAGGCGGATATCTTCACCGTCTACATCCCATTCAACAAAAGGCTCTACAGTTTGAATTGGCTGGCAGTTTGGAGATGAGAAGACTAAGCGGTGTTTTTTCTTCGCTAGTGATGTTTTGGTTTCGCCTAGGTATTTTTCGAACAGGTTAAGCGTAGAGGTGTGAATCTCTTTTACCTTGTTGACGCCGATCACTTGGCAGCCTTCAGGCAATGCTTGGCGTAGCTGACTCAATTGCCAGATTAGGTGACGATTTGTTTTTGGCAGCTGCATGATCACAAGATCGATACCGTGTGGGATATCATCCATCGTGTTCAAGAAGTTCACTCGGTTACTTTGATTGCGCTGCAAGTTTTTCAGGGCACCACGGTGAGAGATAAATGAGTCGCTCATCATAGTGACATCATGATCTTTCGAGAACCAAGCGGATAGGGCACCGAAGCTGTCGT
Organism: Vibrio sp. 10N.286.49.E11; assembly: GCF_041469505.1. Taxonomy (NCBI): domain Bacteria; kingdom Pseudomonadati; phylum Pseudomonadota; class Gammaproteobacteria; order Vibrionales; family Vibrionaceae; genus Vibrio; species Vibrio sp. 10N.286.49.E11. Next base: position 38,521 of record NZ_JBFRKQ010000032.1, on the reverse strand, counting down.
TCATGATCAGGATGTGTTTACCAGGTTCAAGGTTCATCTCTTCAACATGGCTAATAATGTATTCGTCGCCCGCATCCCAAGCTTGAAGGGTTTCATTTGAACGTTTCGGGAAACGATGTAAGGTTAAAGTTCTATCGTGAAGGGTAAGTTCGGTTTTCATTGCTTGAGATACTTATGTAAGAAATAACAAAGATATTGTCTCAAATGCAGGCTGAACAAGATAGAAAAAACTCAACCAAACCTATGCCATTTGCTATGAAATACTCAGACACTCGACCTGTTAGGGTTTATACTTAGCCCACGGATAATGCCAATACGTTATTAAGGAATCACAATGATCCAAGAAGTTATCGAAACAAAATTGCACAATGAGTTTTCACCAAGTCATTTAAACGTGGTCAATGAGAGCTATATGCACAATGTTCCGGCTGGTTCTGAGAGTCATTTCAAAGTGATTGTTGTCAGCGATGTGTTTGAAGGTTTGCGTCTTATTGCTCGTCATCGAGCGGTAAATAAGGCACTTTCAGAAGAGTTAGCCAATAATATCCACGCACTGTCTATTCACACTTATACAAAAGATGAATGGATGAAGCAGCTAGATAGCGTGCCAGACAGTCCAATGTGTATGGGTGGCGGAAAGTAAGAAGGCCTATATACAGAGAAAAGCGCCATGGCGCTTTTTTTGTCGTCAAACGTATGTATTTTTCGTTCTTATATCACCCAAACTGATGTCAAATTGAACGAGCTCAAATACCTACAATGAGTAATGTTTTTATTAACAGTGTTTCAACATAACTAGTAAAATATTAGTTTGTGACAGAGTATTAATCTCTTGTTTAAAACACGATTCAAAAGCCATTTTATCTGTGCGGCTCGTCAAATTTATACATATTTGAGAGGCCATATGCTTCAAATCTCACCAAATAAAGGCTGTATTCAAGTTATTGGTCATGGCATCGAGTTGTCAAAAAATGCTAGAATATCGCACCTGATAAATCTCACATGATTCGTGTGGTGATTTTATTATGAAAATGTTGCGATTTTGGTATCTCAAATTTACCAAAACCGGACACTGTAATGTCGTGTCTAAGGGCGATTTTAAAACGTCCTGAATTTACGCAATTAAAAGAATCTTTTTCCCGATAAAGTAGTGCAAGTGCGTATGATTACAATAAAGAAGGGTTTGGATCTTCCTATCGCAGGAACTCCATCCCAGGTGATTAATGATGGTAAGTCCATCACTAAAGTCGCCTTGCTTGGCGAAGAGTACGTTGGTATGCGTCCTACGATGCATGCTCGCGTTGGTGATGAAGTGAAGAAAGGCCAAGTTCTTTTTGCAGATAAAAAGAACCCAGGTGTTGTATTTACTTCTCCAGCAAGCGGTAAAGTTATTGAAGTGAACCGTGGTGCTAAGCGTGTTCTTCAATCAGTAGTGATTGAAGTAGCAGGCAATGAGCAAATCACGTTCAATAGCTATGAAGCTAACCAACTAGTAGGCCTTGACCGTGAAACGGTTAAAGCTCAGTTAGTTGAGTCTGGCGCATGGACCGCTTTGCGAACTCGTCCGTTCAGCAAGGTTCCAGCAGTTGATTCTGAAACTCAGGCTATTTTCGTTACTGCTATGGATACTAATCCGCTAGCAGCTGAGCCAGAATTAATCATTAACGAGCAGTCTGATGCTTTCGTTGCTGGTTTAGATCTTCTTTCAACTCTGACTAACGGTAAAGTGTACGTTTGTAAAAAAGGTACTAGCTTACCTCGTTCAGCTCAGTCTAACGTTGAAGAACATGTTTTTGATGGCCCACACCCTGCAGGTCTTGCAGGCACGCATATGCATTACCTATATCCGGTAAATGCACAAAATGTAGCGTGGAGCATTAACTACCAAGACGTTATCGCATTCGGTAAGTTGTTCCTTACTGGTGAGATTTACTCTGAGCGTGTTGTTTCTCTGGCTGGTCCAGTAGTTAATAACCCACGCCTAGTTCGTACTCAAATTGGTGCTAGCCTTGAAGAGTTGACGGACAGCGAGTTGATGCCAGGTGAAGTTCGCCTGATCTCAGGTTCAGTATTATCTGGTGTTCACGCTTCAGGTCCACATGCTTACCTTGGCCGTTACCATCAACAGGTTTCGGTTCTTCGTGAAGGTCGTGATAAAGAGCTATTTGGCTGGGCTATGCCTGGTAAGAACAAGTTCTCTGTTACTCGTTCATTCCTTGGTCACGTGTTTAAAGGTCAGTTGTTCAACATGACAACGACAACAAACGGTAGTGATCGCTCTATGGTTCCAATTGGTAACTACGAGAAAGTAATGCCATTAGATATGGAGCCTACTTTGCTGCTTCGCGATCTATGTGCTGGCGACGTTGATAGTGCACAAGCACTTGGTGCGCTAGAGCTAGATGAAGAAGATTTAGCACTGTGTACCTTTGTATGTCCTGGTAAGTACGAGTACGGTCAGTTACTTCGTGAATGCCTAGATACAATTGTGAAGGAAGGGTAATTTTCATGGGCCTTAAAAAGTTTATTGAAGACATCGAGCATCATTTTGAACCAGGTGGTAAACACGAAACGTGGTTTGCGCTTTACGAAGCTGCAGCAACACTTTTCTACACACCAGGTACAGTTACAAAGAAAAGCTCGCATGTCCGTGATAGCGTTGACTTAAAACGTATCATGATCATGGTTTGGCTTGCGGTATTCCCAGCAATGTTCTGGGGTATGTACAACGCAGGTGGTCAAGCTATTGCAGCACTAAACCACATGTATTCAGGTGCAGAACTAGTTTCTATCATTGATGGTAACTGGCACTACTGGCTAACCGAAATGCTTGGAGCCTCCTTAGGAGCCGATGCAGGTTGGGGCAGTAAGATGCTCTTGGGTGCGACTTACTTCTTACCTATCTACGCGACGGTCTTTATCGTTGGTGGTTTCTGGGAAGTACTGTTCTGTATGGTGCGTAAGCACGAAGTTAACGAAGGTTTCTTTGTTACTTCTATCTTGTTCGCGCTTATTGTTCCGCCAACACTTCCTCTATGGCAAGCTGCACTAGGTATTACCTTCGGTGTTGTTGTTGCTAAAGAGATTTTTGGTGGTACGGGTCGTAACTTCCTAAACCCTGCACTTGCTGGCCGTGCGTTCCTATTCTTTGCATACCCTGCTCAGATTTCTGGTGACGTAGTTTGGACTGCAGCTGATGGTTTCTCTGGTGCAACAGCGCTTAGCCAATGGGCTCAAGGCGGTGGTAGCGCGCTAATGAACACGGTATCTGGTGAGACGATCACTTGGATGGACGCATTCATTGGTAACATTCCAGGTTCTATCGGTGAAGTATCAACGCTTGCACTTATGATCGGTGCTGCAATGATCGTATACATGGGCATTGCTTCATGGCGCATCATTGCTGGTGTTATGATCGGTATGATTGCTGTATCAACATTGTTTAATGTGATCGGTTCTGACACTAACGCAATGTTCAGCATGCCTTGGCACTGGCACCTAGTTCTAGGTGGCTTCGCATTTGGTATGTTCTTCATGGCAACAGACCCTGTATCAGCGTCATTTACCAATGGTGGTAAGTGGTGGTACGGCATCCTAATCGGCGCAATGTGTGTAATGATTCGTGTAGTTAACCCTGCATACCCAGAAGGCATGATGCTTGCGATTCTATTCGCAAACCTATTTGCTCCTCTGTTTGACCACGTTGTAATCGAGAAGAACATTAAGCGGAGACTAGCGCGCTATGGCAAGTAATAACGATAGCATTAAAAAGACGCTGTTTGTTGTTATCGCATTGAGCCTAGTGTGCTCAATCATCGTTTCAACAGCTGCAGTTGTTCTTAAACCTAAGCAACAAGCTAACGCGGTTCTAGATCAGCAAACTAAGATCCTTGAAGTTGCGGGCATTGAACTTGCGGGTAATATCCCTGAACTGTACGCAGAGAACATTGAACCTCGTCTAGTTGATTTCGCTACTGGCGATTTCGTTGACGGCGATGCTGCTGCATACGACCAACGTAAAGCGGCAAAAGATCCAGCTCAGTCAATCAAGCTTTCAGCTGAAGATGACATCGCTAAGATCCTTCGTCGTGCTAACACGGGTACTGTATACCTTGTGAAAGATGGCGCTGAAACTTCTAAAGTTATCATCCCTGTTCACGGTAACGGTCTATGGTCAATGATGTACGCATTCGTTGCGGTAGAAACTGATGGCAACACAGTTTCTGGTATCACTTACTACGAGCAAGGTGAAACTCCTGGACTTGGTGGTGAAGTTGAGAACCCATCTTGGCGCGCTCAATTCGTTGGTAAGAAATTATTCGACGAAAACCACAAACCTGCTATTCAGGTTGTTAAAGGTGGCGCTCCTCAAGGTTCTGAGCACGGTGTAGATGGCCTTTCTGGTGCAACACTGACTAGCGTTGGTGTTCAACATACATTTGACTTCTGGTTAGGTGATATGGGCTTTGGTCCGTTCCTAGCAAAAGTTCGTGACGGAGGTCTGAACTAATGTCTAGTGCAAAAGAAATTAAAAAGAGCATCTTAGCGCCGGTGTTGGACAACAACCCAATCGCGCTACAGGTTCTTGGTGTGTGTTCTGCTCTTGCGGTAACCACTAAGCTAGAAACAGCATTTGTTATGACTATCGCGGTAATGTTCGTTACTGCTCTGTCTAACTTCTTCGTTTCTTTGATCCGTAACCACATTCCTAACAGTGTGCGTATCATCGTTCAGATGGCAATTATCGCATCACTAGTAATCGTGGTAGACCAAGTGCTTAAAGCATACCTATACGATATCTCTAAGCAGCTATCTGTATTCGTAGGCCTAATCATTACTAACTGTATTGTAATGGGTCGTGCTGAAGCATTCGCAATGAAGTCTGCGCCAATCCCATCTCTAATCGATGGTCTTGGTAACGGTCTTGGTTACGGTTTCGTTCTTATCACTGTTGGTTTCTTCCGTGAGCTTCTAGGCTCTGGCAAACTATTTGGTATGGAAGTACTACCTCTAGTGAGCAACGGTGGTTGGTATCAGCCAAACGGCTTGATGCTTCTAGCACCTTCTGCATTCTTCCTAATTGGTTTCTTGATTTGGGCAATTCGTGTGTTCAAACCAGAACAAGTAGAAGCGAAGGGGTAAGGTAGTCATGGAACATTATATTAGTCTGCTAGTTAAATCGATTTTCATCGAAAACATGGCGCTTTCTTTCTTCCTAGGTATGTGTACATTCCTAGCGGTATCTAAGAAAGTTAAAACTTCTTTTGGTCTTGGTGTTGCGGTAGTTGTAGTACTTACAATCGCTGTTCCTGTAAACAACCTTGTTTACACACACATCCTGAAAGAAAACGCGCTTGTTGAAGGTGTAGATTTAAGTTTCCTTAACTTCATCGCATTCATCGGTGTTATCGCGGCACTTGTACAAATCCTAGAGATGGTTCTAGACCGTTTCTTCCCACCTTTGTACAACGCACTAGGTATCTTCCTTCCACTGATCACAGTTAACTGTGCAATCTTTGGTGGTGTATCTTTCATGGTAACTCGTGACTACAACTTTGCTGAATCTGTTGTTTACGGCTTCGGTTCTGGTGTGGGTTGGATGTTAGCTATCGTTGCTCTTGCGGGTATCCGTGAGAAGATGAAGTACTCTGACGTACCTCCAGGTCTTCGTGGCCTTGGTATCACGTTCATTACTGTTGGTCTGATGGCGTTAGGCTTTATGTCTTTCTCTGGTGTTCAACTGTAGGGTAAGCACCCAGTAATAAGGAATAACAAATGTTTAGTATTATTCTTGGCGTAGCGATGTTTACCATTATTGTACTGGCTCTAGTACTAGTGATTCTTTTCGCTAAGTCTAAGTTAGTACCATCAGGTGACATCACTATTTCAGTAAACGGCGACCCTGAAAAGGCGATCGTTACTCAACCTGGTAGCAAGCTACTTGGTGCCCTGGCTGGCGCTGGTATCTTCGTATCTTCTGCTTGTGGTGGCGGTGGCTCTTGTGGTCAGTGTCGTGTAAAAGTTAAGTCTGGTGGTGGCGACATCCTTCCAACTGAACTTGATCACATCACAAAAGGTGAAGCTCGCGAAGGCGAACGTCTTGCATGTCAAGTTGCTATGAAAACTGACATGGAGATTGAACTAGACGAAGATATCTTTGGTGTTAAAAAGTGGGAATGTACTGTTATCTCGAATAACAACGAAGCTACTTTCATCAAAGAACTTGCTCTAGCGATCCCTGAAGGTGAAGAAGTTCCGTTCCGCGCGGGTGGTTACATTCAGATTGAAGCTGAACCACATCACGTGAAATACGCAGATTACGATATTCCTGAGGAATACCGTGGTGACTGGGATAAGTTCAACTTGTTCCGTTATGAGTCTATCGTTAAAGAGCATTCGATCCGTGCTTACTCTATGGCTTCATACCCAGAAGAGAAAGGCATCATCAAGCTTAACGTGCGTATCGCAACTCCGCCGCCAAACAACCCTGACGTAGCTCCTGGTGTTATGTCTTCATACATCTGGTCTCTTAAAGAAGGCGACAAATGTACTATTTCTGGTCCATTTGGTGAGTTCTTTGCTAAAGACACAGACAACGAAATGGTATTCATCGGTGGTGGTGCAGGTATGGCGCCTATGCGTTCTCATATCTTCGACCAACTTAAGCGTCTTAAGTCTACTCGTAAGATGTCTTACTGGTATGGCGCGCGTTCTAAGCGTGAGATGTTCTACATTGAAGATTTCGATGGCCTAGCGGCTGCAAACGAAAACTTCGTGTGGCACTGTGCACTGTCTGATCCTCAACCAGAGGACAACTGGGACGGTTACACTGGTTTCATCCACAACGTACTTTACGAAAACTACCTGAAGGATCACGAAGCTCCTGAAGATTGTGAGTACTACATGTGTGGTCCACCGATGATGAACGCTGCTGTTATCGGCATGCTGAAAGATCTTGGTGTAGAAGATGAAAACATCCTACTAGATGACTTCGGTGGTTAATCCACTTAAGTGATTGATATTATGGCTGACTCCTACGAGTCAGCCATTTGTTTTTCTAAGACAGCTTTTGACAACATACTGGCTTATATAAGAAAGAGTAAGGCATTCAAAATACCTATTTTTTACTCTTATTTTTCCTTATATGAATCCTCAACATTAGACAGGAGTAAGCAAGTGAGAATTTGGCTTGTTGCATTAACTTCTTTGATTTTTCTTGCGGGCTGTGAGCAGTCAAGAGAGCAAGTGCATTTGAGTGGCCCAACGATGGGCACGAGTTACAATATTAAATACATCAATGGTGATGAATTTCCTGAGTCTAATGAAGTTCATACAGAGATCGATCGTCTACTTGAAGAAGTAAACGACCAGATGTCGACTTACCGTGAAGATTCCGAATTAAGCCGTTTCAACCAGCATAAAGGTGCGGATGCGTTCGAAGTATCTGAGCAAACAGCGACGGTTGTGAAAGAAGCGATTCGTTTGAACGGTCTTACTGAAGGAGCTCTGGATGTAACGGTTGGTCCGTTAGTTAACTTATGGGGTTTTGGTCCTGAAGCTCGTCCTGAAGTTGTGCCATCAGATGAAGAGCTGGCGGCTCGCAAGGCTAAGATTGGTATCCATCATCTTAGTGTTGAAGGCAACATGTTGAAGAAAGACCTACCTAACCTGTATGTCGATCTATCCACGATTGCAAAAGGTTGGGGTGTTGACGTCGTCGCTGACTACCTTGATTCTATCGGTATTCACAACTACATGGTTGAAGTCGGTGGCGAAATTCGTCTGAAAGGTTTAAACCGTGAGAACGTGGGCTGGCGTATCGCGATTGAGAAACCAAGCGTTGATGAGCGTAATATCCAAGAGATCATCGAGCCGGGTGATATGGCTATCGCAACCTCTGGTGATTACCGTAACTATTTTGAACGTGATGGTGTTCGTTACTCACACATCATCAACCCTGAAACAGGAAAGCCTCTTCACCATAAAGTGGTTTCTGTGACTGTTTTAAACCCGTCTTCAATGACTGCAGACGGCTTATCTACGGGCCTTATGGTCTTAGGTGAGGAAAAAGGAATGGAAGTCGCAAACCAACATAACATCCCAGTGTTCATGGTGGTAAAAACAGCAGATGGCTTTAAAGAAATTGCTTCTGAAGCATTTAAGCCATACTTAGGTAAATAAGGTAAGCGAGATAATTATGAATACATTTCTGATTACATTTGGTGTTTTTCTTGCAGTAATCGCAGCGATGTCAATTGGCTACATTATCCAAAAGAAAGTTGTGAAAGGTAGCTGTGGCGGTTTGGGTGCTGTTGGTATTGATAAAGTATGTAACTGCCCTGAACCTTGTGACGCGCGTAAGAAGCGTGAAGCACGTGAAGCTTACCGTGAAGAGAAGCTGGCTGAGCGTCAACAAAAAGAAGCGGCTTGGAGTAAAGACCGTATCGCTTAATTGGTGACAGTCATAGGGGATAGAGTTATCTATGCCCTCAAATTGAAAAGCTCAAGATTATCGTCTTGAGCTTTTTTAGTTTTGAGGTCTAGCAATTAATCTTGGTATACCAAAAATGGAAACAGAGGCGAATGACTATTGTTCGATTTGCATGCTGTTACGCGCAAACACTAGTTGGTTTCTACCTTGCTCTTTTGCCGTATAAAGAAGCTCATCAGCGGCTTTGATCTGCTCATCTAGCTTCGCGTCTAAATCGGTTACGCCGATACTGATACTGACCTTGATTCTTTGAGAGTCATGCTCAACAACATGGCTTTCAATGGCTTCTCTCATGGACTCTAAGTTGTCAACAAAGCTTTCAAATGCGCCGCACGACTGAATACAAAACTCTTCGCCACCAAAGCGCACAGCGACATCGTCTTTGAAATGATCTTTGATTATTTTCCCTACATCGATCAGCACGGCATCACCACCATCGTGTCCAAAGGTATCATTCACTTTCTTAAAGAAGTCGATGTCCATCATCGCGATGTTTCGTTGATCGCAGCCTTTACAAGGATGATTGAACAGGTAGCGACGATTCCATAAGCCAGTAAGAGCATCCTCGTTGGCATGTCGAAATAGCTCATTAGCCGCTTCTTTCATATCAAGCAGCTGATGGATACGGCAGAAAAACTCTTCTTGGTTAAAAGGTTTGTAAAGGAAATCGTTGGCACCCGCTTTAAGGAATCGCGCTGTCATAGTGCGATCATCACTCCCGGATAATCCTAGAATGGCCAACTGGTTTCTGTCGTGATCGCGTCGAATCTCACGGATCATCGCTATACCGTCTTTCTTCGGCATATCATGGTCTGTAACAACGAATGTAATATCAGGGTCGTTATGAAGAAGCTTTAATGCTTGTTCGCCATCTTCGGCTTGGATTGTTTGGATATATTGGTGTTCTAGAAGTTGAACTATGTAACGGCGAACGACCGCTGAATCATCGACAACCAGTGCTTTGTGGTGGCGATTATTCGAAATTCTTTGAACTAGAGGGAGTAGGTAGCTTACTGACGACATACTGTCTTTAAGTATGTAATCGATAACGCCTTTGGCTAGGACTTGCTCTCGCAGTTGATTGTCGAACATCCCGGTCAGGACAATGATTTTCTGTTGATAGCCTAAGACGAGATCAATGATCTCGCCGTCTTGGCCGTCAGGTAAACAGTAGTCGAGGACTGCACACAAGAAATCCGTTTCTTGCTCTAAGATCGCTTTGGCTTCTTCTACAGATTCCGCCAACGCAACTTCATAGCCATCGTTCTTAAATTGTTGGTAAAGATAGTTTCTGAATGCGCGACTATCCTCTACCACTAGTATTTTTTCACTCAAAAGCTATCCCTACTTATAGACTAAATACTCCTAACAATACTATCAGAATAGTGGGCGGCGAATGAAGTGAAACCTGTTGAGCTGGACTCCAGATCATTTTAAATCTGAGAATAATTGATTATACTGTTCATAGATACAGTTGTAAGGTTGAGTTATTTCCAAATGTGCAGTTCGGACCAAGAGAAAGTCAGAAAAATAATCCATGTCGATATGGATTGTTTTTACGCGGCTGTAGAAATGCGTGATAACCCTGCTTACCGAAATCGCCCGTTAGCTGTTGGTGGGCATGAAAAGCAACGCGGCGTTTTGAGCACCTGTAATTATGAAGCCCGCAAGTTTGGTGTTCGCTCTGCAATGCCTACCGGAAAGGCCCTACAGCTTTGTCCTAATCTATTGGTTGTGCCGGGAAGAATGTCGGTCTATGTCGAGATATCTAAAAAGATCCGTGAAATCTTCTCTCGATACACATCAATCATTGAACCACTTTCCTTGGATGAAGCTTTCCTTGATGTCACCGATTCTAAGCGGTGTCACGGTTCAGCAACACTTATTGCCGAGTCTATTCGCCGTGATATTTGGAACGAACTGAACCTGACAGCTTCTGCTGGTATTGCACCGATTAAATTCTTGGCGAAAGTGGCCTCGGATCTGAATAAGCCCAATGGTCAGTTTGTTATACCTCCACAGGACGTTCAATCAGTGATTGATGAGCTGCCACTTGAAAAGATTTCTGGTGTCGGCAAGGTGAGCATTGAAAAGCTGCATCAAGCGGGTTTCTTTACTTGTAAGGATATCAAAGAGTCTGACTATCGAGACCTCCTACTCAAGTTTGGCCGTCAAGGTGCATCACTCTGGAAGCGCAGTCATGGCATTGATGATCGAGAAGTTATCATCGAGCGCGAGCGAAAATCGGTAGGCGTAGAGCGCACCTTCACTCAAAATATTTCAACTTACGCTGAATGTTGGCAGGTAATCGAAGACAAGCTATTTCCTGAACTCGAGACTCGCTTAGAAAAGGCTAGTCCAAGCAAAGCGATCATCAAGCAGGGCATTAAGCTCAAGTTCGCCGACTTTCAACAAACCACGATTGAACACATCCATGCCTCTCTCGATCGTGAACACTTCAAAGAGCTGCTTAGTGAAATACTGAAAAGACAACAGGGGCGAGAAATACGCCTGCTTGGTTTAAGCGTAATGCTGCAACCTAAAGACCAAATGCGTCAGTTGAGCTTCTTTTAAAGATAATGAGTGAGATGAATACCGACTACGCTTCATAGCCTAGTCGGTTTTTTATAAGTAAGAATTACCTAGGAAGTTGTTTTACTCGCGCTAAGGTATCACTGAACGGTTGCTGCTCTAGCTTGCCATAACCGACCATTTTACTGGCTTTGAGTTTGGTTGAAAGCGGGGTGGCGATTCCACATAAGAAGCGAGTAATTGCCTCGTCGGTAATCAGTTGTTGGCTAGCCGAAATAAACTCATGTATCCATGTCATCACCGTCTCATCATCGATAGGTTCAACATCAACGGTTGGTAAGATTGCCACTTCTCCTCGACATACAGAGCAGTGACCGCAGTTTGTTGGTGCTTTATCATCGGCAAAATAACTCGCAAGGCGTGAGCTTAGGCAAGTATCTGCCTCAAAGAAATTCAGCATTTGGTTAAGGCGGTTTATCTCGCTGTTTTCTTTTGCTTTAAACAACTCAGTTAGACGCTCTGACAGTTGCATCATATCTTCAGAAGTATTGTGGATCGCGTAGACATCGGTGATCTGCTTGCTTTCTAGTTCAATCCAACCTTGTTCATTGAAGTAGTCGATAGCCGCAATCACACGCTGACGATCGGCTTGGAAGTGTGTCCAAAGCGCATCGAAGTCGACTTGGCACCACACTCTTGCTTGAGGAGAGCATTGGAAAATCGCTTCGACAAATTGACGACGTTCACTTTGAAATTGCTCTGTGATCTGCTGTTTCGGACGAATGAACTTAAATTTGTAGTCTGCGAAGTAGCTGTACTTGGGCTCAATCACACCTTCAATTTCGAGATACACCAGTAGTGTTTTTAGCGGTAACTGACGAATGTTGGATTCACGTGATAGTTGATTAAGCATGATCTCCCATTGATTCGAGCCAGAAGCGCCAATGTTTTGATTTTCGTAGATCTCTTTTAATACCGCTTGGATCGATATGTTGTCTGGCGTATCACCAAAAACGAAGTTCTCGAGTGTGCTTAAACCGTGTTTGTTAGCCAGTAAAATACATTCAGACGCTTGCCCATCTCGACCAGCTCTGCCGATCTCTTGTGAGTAGTTTTCGATCGATTTTGGTAAGTCAAAGTGAATCACTCGGCGAATGTTGGACTTATCCACGCCCATACCAAACGCGATAGTTGCGACGATACAGCTCACGTCATCATTCATGAATTGGTGTTGAATAGCATCTCTATTTTCAGGCTTAAGACCCGCATGGTAAGCCACTGCATTAACGCCAGCATTGCGAAGCTGCTGAGCCACCATCTCTGCCGTTTGTTGAAGGGTGACATAAACAATAGTCGGAGCGAGAGAAGCTTGGTTAACCACATTGCACAAGGTTTCTAGCTTACTGGTTTGTTCACAAGGTTGAATCGACAGATCGAGATTTTGACGATAGAAACCCGTAACCACAACGCGCTCCTCATCAATTTCAAACTTTGACTTCATATCTTGGATAACCGCTGTAGTCGCAGTGGCTGTCAGTAGTAGAACCTGAGGAATATTGAGCTGTTTTTGGTATTGAGGAAGCTTCAGGTAGTCGGGTCTGAAGTTGTGTCCCCATTCTGAAATACAGTGCGCTTCATCGACCACAAGCAGTGAGATCGACACTTGGGAGATAAACTGACGAAAGCGTTCGTTCTTCAAGCGCTCGACGGAGATCATGAGGATCTTGGTGTCACCGTTACGCACTGACTGCATAACCTGTTGTGTGGTTTGTCGGTCTTGGCTTGATTCGATTGCCGCTGCGCTAATGCCTTTACTGTGCAGGAAAGCGAGTTGGTCTTTCATCAAGGCTAACAGTGGCGATATCACCAAGGTTAAGTGCGGTAACTCTAATGCTGGTAATTGATAGCACAGCGATTTACCTGAGCCTGTCGGGAATATCGCGGCAGTCGAGTGACCAGATAGAACGTTATCAATGACTTGCTTTTGCCCATTGCGCAGTGAGTCGAATCCGAATACTTGTTTTAGCTTCTGCTCAATCATTTATGTTCTACCTGAGTTATTAAGTGTCGTATTGATGCTAAAGCGGGCGCCTATTCATGATAGCGTCGCTTGATGAATCAAATGTCTTGCACCTGATTGTACCTAATTCTATTCTGTAGCTCCTATAGAAAAGCACCCCAATAGTATGAATAAGTCTGAGCTTCGCCAAATAATCATAGAGCAACTCGAATCCCGATTACGTATCGCACAATCTGCGACTCAGCGTGCGATTGATGCTGCGACCGATGAAGAGACTGTGCCTGAACATAAGTACGATACATTGGCATTAGAAGCTTCGTATCTCGCCCATGGTCAAGCGGTGAGGGTACAAGAGTGTGAAGACGATATTCAGTGTTATCGTAACTTAGTGTTGCGTGATAGCGAGAAGGTTACGGTGAGCAGTTACGTTGTGGTCATTGACGAGCATGATCAATATAAACACTTTTTTATGGGGCCGAGAGTCGGCGGACTTTCTGTCACGTGGAATGAGAATGAGATTGCCATCGTGACGGCAAATGCACCTTTTGGCCAGGCTCTAATGGGTAAAGAAGTTGGTGATGAGATTGAGTTTAAGGTCGCAGATAAACAGTTTTGCTACGAAGTTATCTCTATCGACTAACTAACTGACTAATAGATATAAAACGTTTCTCTGACAAAGGAGCATATACCAAGGGTATAGTAATCTGTCAGATTGATGAGAGGATGTTATGAAAAACAATGTATTTATGAAAAACAGTGTATTAATTGCATCACTAACAGCGGTTATCGCTGTTGTGAGCTTGCCAACGTTTGCTGCTCAGTGTCGAGTTGATTTGAAGAATGAACTACGAATTGATGACCAAAAAGTCGAAATCCATCAAGTGAATGGTGATACGGCCGTTTTTGATGATAACAACGACCTCTATATTCATGGTGAGAAGGTTGAGCTTGATGCCGACCAACAAGCGGCGATTGAGAAATATCGCGAAAACATGAGTGAGTACTTACCTCGAGCGAAACAAATGGCCAACGATAGCTTAGCGTTAGCCAATGACGTGATTGATGATATCGCGGCTAGCCTGGATTCACCTGAGTCATTTGATAATGTAAAAGAATCAATGAAAACCTACTTTGCAGAACTGGAAGCGCGTTATTACAAAGATGGCGAATTAGTGTTGCCTGCAGAAAGCTTTGATTCGATGGCCAATGGCTGGTCTGAAGATTTCGAGAAGGCGAAAGAAATCTTTAACCAAGAATTTATCTCTAGCGCTTTTAATGCGATGTCAGAAAAAATGAAACAAGATGGTGGCCTAAACCTGACTGAATTGGCTGACAGTATGGCTGAATTAAAGCTGAAAGTTGAAGAGCGAATGAAAGAACACTCTCAACAAGTGAAAGAGGAAGCGAATGAGTTCTGTGATTCTCTTGATGAGATGGCGGAACAAGAGCAAGAGCTGCATGAAATCATTCCGAATCTAAAGGACTATCAAGTATTCACGATCTAATCTGAATTAACTGATGAATCACAAGAGCACCGTTTGGTGCTCTTTTTGTTTGTATAAATGGAACCATACGGCGAGTATTTATCTCTATTTAATCCATTTCCTTCTCAAGCCTTCCATTTCGCTTTGTTGTTTCTAATTGAACGATAAGACTGGTTTTTTGTTAATTTTGTTGTTCTAAATAGCGCATTGATTGTAAAAATCAGAGAATTGTTCATTTATTGGTTGTGCCTATCATTGCTTTTTATTACTGTACTTCTCAACTAGTTCACTGATTTTTAATGCGGGCGATATGGACCAACAATCTTCCTCTTCAAGAGAGCACTTTAGCTCTCGTTTAGGCTTTATTTTAGCAGCGGCTGGTGCAGCGGTTGGCTTGGGTAATATTTGGGGTTTCCCGACTCAAGTTGCCAGCAACGGTGGCGGTGCTTTCCTTTTGGTCTATTTGATCATGATCTTCGTGGTTGCTTTCCCTATGCTGGTGGTTGAGATGGCTATAGGCCGTCACGGCCAAGCAAACCCAGTTGATAGCATGCGATCTTTGACGACAAACCCTTTGGGTAAGAAAGTCGGTGAGTTTGTCGGTTGGGTTGGACTGAGTGTACCAAGCGCAGTGTTGGCGTTTTACAGTATTGTTGGTGGCTGGTTGATCTGTTTCCTAATTGGTGCGGTCGCGGATCTTATCGGCCTAGAAGCGATTGCGGATTGGTTTAAGGGCTTCAGTGTTGAGCGCAACGTATTTGGTACCGTCGCGTTCTATGTACTGACTATCTTGATTGTGCAGGGCGGTGTTAAGCAAGGCATCGAGAAATGGTCGACTCGTTTGATGCCTGCGCTGTTTGTTTTATTTGGCTTATTGTTTGTTTACATCATGACGCAATCTGGCGCGATGGAAGGCCTAAAACATTACCTTATTCCAGACTTTGAGAAAGTGTGGGATAGAAAACTGATTCTGGCGGCAATGGGACAGGGGTTCTTCTCACTCACTATTGGCGGTTGCTCGATGTTGGTTTATGGCTCTTACTTAAGCAAGAAAGAGAACCTACCAAAAATGGCGATGAACGTAACTCTGGTGGATACTGCTGTCGCTTTTATTGCTGGATTAGTGGTGATGCCAGCAATGTTTGTTGCGATGCAAAAAGGCGTTCAAATCTACGCTGAAGACGGCTCACTATTAAGCTCTGACACTCTAGTATTCACGGTTTTGCCGTTGATGTTTGATAGTTTAGGTGTGCTTGGACAGATCTTTGCGATTGTGTTCTTTTTACTACTAACGATTGCTGCACTGACTTCTTCGATTTCGATGCTTGAAGGCCCGGTTGCGCTAGTGAGTGAGCGTTTCAATACTAGACGAACGCCAACAAGCTGGGTGATTGGTGGTGCTATCGCGCTGTTTAGTGTGGTGATTGTTTACAACTTTGCTGCGATGTTTGGCATGGTAGCGATGATTGCAACTCAGTATCTTCAACCAGTCGCTGCACTGATGTTCTGTGTGTTTGGTGGTTGGGTATGGAGCCGAGCTTCAAAAGTGAAAGAGCTTGAACAAGGCAGTCCTGATTTTCAACTTGGTTGGTTTGGTAAGGTTTGGCCAATGTATGTGAAGTTTGTGTGCCCAATTTTGGTAGCAACGGTTATCTGGGCATCTTTCGGTTAATGCAGAACCCTATCTGGGCTTTTTGAAATTACCTCCTCTGAACTTGAAATATTAAGCACAAAGCCACTCATAAAGAGTGGCTTTGTTGTTTTTATATAAAGCTTAGTGGCACGAAATATAAAGCTATAGCGGCACGAACAAGATAGAAAAAAGGCGCTGAACATAATATTCAGCGCCTTTGCATTGTTCGCTAAGCAATCGTGATTACTTAATTTCCATACCTTGAGCTTGCAAGTCCGCATGGTAAGAAGAACGTACAAACGGGCCACACGCTGCGTGAGTAAAGCCTAGCTCTAGAGCAATCTCTTTCAGCTCATCGAACTCAGAAGGCGGCACGTAGCGTTCTACTGGTAAGTGGTGACGGCTTGGTGCTAGGTATTGACCTAGTGTCAGCATAGTCACACCATGTTCGCGAAGGTCTTTCAGTACTTGAACGATCTCTTCTTTTGTCTCGCCAAGACCCATCATCACACCTGATTTTGTTGGGATATCAGGGTGCTGCTCTTTGAATTTCTTCAGTAGATCAAGAGACCACTTGTAGTTCGCACCTGGACGCGCTTTACGGTATAGACGTGGCGCTGTCTCTAGGTTGTGGTTGAAAACATCTGGCGGGTTGTCTTTCATTAGGTCAAGCGCAACGTCCATACGACCGCGGAAGTCTGGAACCAGTGTTTCGATACGAATATTTGGGTTGAGTTCGCGAATCTCACGGTTACAGTCAGCAAAGTGCTGAGCACCGCCGTCACGCAAGTCATCACGGTCAACTGAAGTGATTACAACGTACTTCAGTTTCATGTCTTGAATTGTTTTAGCCAGTTTCTTCGGCTCTTCAGCTTCAGGAGCAACAGGACGACCATGGGCAACATCACAGAACGGGCAGCGACGAGTACAGATAGCGCCAAGAATCATAAACGTTGCCGTACCGTGGTTGAAACACTCGGCTAGGTTAGGGCAAGACGCTTCTTCACAAACTGAGTGCAGGTTGTTTTTACGCATTGCTGATTTGATTTCTTGAATACGATGGCTGTCTGAAGGAAGTTTAATCTTCATCCATTCAGGCTTACGTAGAACTTCTTTCTGTTCAGCAGGCATATTCTTTACGGGAATTAATGCCATTTTGTCAGCGTCACGATATTTAACGCCTTTTTCCATTTGGATTGGTTTGCTCATGATTTTATGCTTCTGCTGTAATGTTACTGGTGGCTTGAATGTCTACTTGGTCATAGCCGAGTAGCTCTACGAGCTCTTGTATTAACTGTTGCTCAACGTTTTCTAGTTCACTTGGTCCGCCGAGTTGGCTTACCTGCGCCATTTCCATACCTTGGTAACCACATGGGTTAATACGTAGGAATGGAGACAGGTCCATATCGACGTTGAGTGCTAACCCGTGGAACGAGCAGCCACGTCGAATACGTAATCCAAGTGAACAGATTTTCTTGCCATCGACATAAACACCAGGAGCGTCAGGTCGGGCAGCTGAATCTATATTGTAAGCTTTCAGAGTATTGATTACGAGGTTCTCGATATGAGTAACCAAATCACGTACTCCGAATTTCTTGCGGCGGATGTTAATCAGAAAGTAAGCCACTAATTGGCCTGGGCCGTGGTAAGTCACTTGGCCACCGCGATCGCTTTGTATTACAGGGATATCACCGGCATTTAATACATGCTCAGCTTTGCCTGCTTGTCCTTGAGTGAAGACAGGGTTGTGTTCAACCAACCAAACTTGGTCTAGGTCTTCTTCCGTGCGTTCGTCTGTGAACTTATGCATGGCTTTCCATACAGGTTCGTAATCCTGACGGCCTAATTTTTTTACGATTAGCTTATTTTGCAAAGCTGCACTCCCTCAAGGATTAATAAAGTGAACGCATTATAAACGCGAAACATGATTCTAACTACAGACGGACTGCAAGGTTTTTCAACTTTCTTTGTATTTATTGAAAATTAAGTTGAATGAATTTGAGCTAGATAGGGTGCTTTAAACAAAAACAGCGGCAATAAGCCGCTGTTTTTCATGTGTAATCGGAGATTACAGAACCATACGAACGATTTCGATCTCGCCCAGTTCTTTATAAAGAGTTTCTACTTGCTCAATTGAAGTCGCAGTAATATTGATAGAAACAGAGTGGTAGTTACCTTTCGCACTTGGTTTTAGCGTTGGGCTGTAGTCACCAGGAGCATGACGCTGGATCACTTCTAGTACTAGCTCAGTCAGTTCTGGCTTAGCGTGGCCCATTACTTTGTAAGTGAATGAACAAGGGAACTCTAAGAGGTCTTTTAGTTTTGCATCAGAATTGATGTTCATGATTAGCTCCAAAAGGCTAGACTCTCGCAAATTGGCGAAATGTCGATAAAAAGCGTGTTCGGTCAACAGACACGAGTAATAATGCGGAATATTACGTGTAAATATCGCCGAACTCAAGATCAACAAAAGCCGCACATGGCGGCTTTTGGTTCGCTAATGAGTAAATCATGAACTTACTCATTAGGTTAACTATACAACAAGCTTAGGTTTTACCTAGAACAAACCTTTGGCTTGTTTAGAATAAACCCTTGAACAGAAGAACTAGGTAGTCCCATAGACGGCTGAATAGGCTGCCTTGGTCTACATCTTCAAGTGCTAGTAGTGGGTATTCAGCAACGTCTTCACCGTCTACTTGGTAGAATAGTTTACCAACCACATCGCCTTTGCTGATTGGCGCTTCTAGCTCTTTCTCAAGAACGAAGCTTGCCTTCAGGTTCTTAGCTTGACCACGAGGTAGCGTTACGAAAGTATCTTCGTCGACACCCAGTGCAACTGTGTCCTTGCTACCCATCCAGATCTTCTCTTCTACGAAGGTTTCACCGGCTGTGTGTGGTGCCACTGTTTCAAAGAAGCGGAAGCCGTAGCTAAGCAGTTTTTTGCTTTCTGTTTTACGAGCATTCGCATTCTTGGTGCCCATAACTACAGCCACTAGGCGCATTTTGCCTTCTGTCGCTGAGCTTACTAGGCTGTAACCTGCATTGCTTGTGTGGCCCGTTTTGATGCCATCAACGTTCATGCTCTTATCCCATAACAGACCGTTACGGTTGTATTGGGTGATGCCGTTGTATGTGAATTTCTTCTCTGAGTAGATACGGTACTCGTCTGGTACGTCGCGAATCAGCGCCTGACCAAGTAGCGCCATATCGTAAGGCGTTGAGTATAGGTTCGGGTTGTCTAGACCGTGCACGTTAGCAAAGTGCGTGTCTTTCATGCCGATAGAGCTTGCCCAAGCGTTCATTAGGTCAACGAATGCATCTTCAGAGCCAGCGATGTGTTCAGCCATAGCAACACATGCGTCGTTACCTGATTGAATGATGATACCGCGGTTTAATTCTTCAACTTTAACCGTAGTGCCTACTTCAACGAACATCTTAGATGAATCTGGGAAGTTTTTAGCCCAAGCATTTTCACTGATTACAACATCGTCGTTTAGGTTGATGTTGCCACGGTCGAGCTCTTGGCCGATCACGTAGCTCGTCATCATCTTGGTTAAACTTGCTGGAGAAAGCTGAGTATTCATCTCTTTCTCTGCTAGTACTTTGCCTGAATGGTAATCCATCAGAACAAAACCTTTAGCGGCGATTTGAGGTGCATCAGGAACAACAATAGGAGCGGCGAATGACGATGTAGCTATCGTTGCAGAAAGAGCAACAGAAGTAGCAAAAATCGATTTAACAAGTTTATTAGATTTAATCATTTTGAATGCAATTATTTGGTGAACTATTCATATATTAACAGAATCACTCTGTCACACCAGAGCGCTGATTACCAGAAGTAACTGTTAGATTAATTAGCGAGTTAGGGTGTGTTTTTTTATATAAGCTGACGGGTAACCCATTAACTTAACTTGTTCTAATTTCTCTTGAGTCAGAGCATAGTCATGAAATGGCCCAATCATCAGACGGTAGTTGTCATCATTTGGCTGCAAGAACGTTGCTACTTCTAGCTTTTCGGCTAGATCTTTCGCTAACTTCTCTGTTCTATCTTCATGTGGAGATGTTGCGACTTGAATAATAAATTGCGGTAAAGCAGCCTTTTTATTTGCGTCGGTTGGCATAGCCACAGTAATGACTTCAATCTCAACATTTGCCGTGCCGGTTCTCAACACATCGAGCTTGTAAGCTGCCGCATAACTAAGGTCAATGATTCGGCCTTCATGGAATGGGCCGCGGTCATTGATACGAACAATCGTCGTTTTGTTATTGTCGGTATTCGTCACTTTTACATAGCTTGGAATTGGCAATGTTTTGTGCGCCGCAGACATCGAATACATGTCATAGATCTCGCCGTTAGACGTTAAGTGACCATGAAATTTCTTACCGTACCAAGAGGCTTTGCCTTTCTCAGTAAACCCTTCGGTCTTCTTTACGATCTTGTAGTCTTCGCCACGTAAAGTGTAATCCGTGTTACCACCTAAACTATAAGGTTCATACTGAGGGTGAGCATCCTCGAGATGCTCTACTGAGATAGGTGCGTCTGGTGCAATATCTGAATCAATATCGTAGCGCCCT
Source organism: Vibrio sp. 10N.286.49.E11 (assembly GCF_041469505.1). Lineage (NCBI taxonomy): Bacteria > Pseudomonadati > Pseudomonadota > Gammaproteobacteria > Vibrionales > Vibrionaceae > Vibrio > Vibrio sp. 10N.286.49.E11. Next base: position 17,786 of record NZ_JBFRKQ010000032.1, on the reverse strand, counting down.
GTTGGCTGCTTTGAAGAACAACCATTGATTAAAATCGCTAGCCCTAAGATAGAGGCTATTTTTTTGATTGGCAGCTCATCAACCAAGGATGCTTTTTTTGGAAACGTTGTAATAGACATCGATTAGGTCGCCTTTGAGAATGCTTTTCTGTGTGTATGGATCGACATTAAAATACCAAAACCAGCCATAAGGGTAACCATTGAAGTACCACCATAACTGACTAAAGGAAGAGGAACACCAACCACAGGTAGAATGCCACTTACCATGCCAATGTTTACAAAAATATAAACGAAGAAGCTCAGTACAATACTGCCGCCCATCATTCGACCGAATGCGGTTTGAGCTTGGCTCGCAAGCACTAAGCCACGTCCAATAATAAACAGGTAGATAGCAAGCAAGAACAAGATACCAATCATGCCCCCCTCTTCGGCGATGACCGCAAAAATGAAGTCGGTGTGGCGCTCTGGAATGAATTCTAATTGAGATTGAGTGCCTTGCAGCCAACCTTTTCCTGATATACCACCCGAACCTATCGCAATCTTACTTTGAATGATGTGGTAACCCGCACCTAATGGATCTGATTCAGGATCAAAAAGGGTTCTAACACGCACTTTTTGATATTCACGCATCAAGAAGAACCATAGGATTGGGATAAATGCCCCTAATGCGATTGCGGCGCTAGCAATGATTTTCCAACTGATACCAGCCAGGAATATCACGAAGATACCAGATGCGGCGATAAGGATAGATGTACCTAGGTCAGGCTGCTTTGCGATTAGAATCGTCGGTACAAACACCATCACTAGCGAGATCGCTAATGTTTGGAATGTTGGTGGAAGTGAGCGCTTACCGATAAATCGTGCCAGCATCAAAGGCACCGCGAGCTTTAATAGCTCTGACGGTTGGAATCGAACAAAGCCGAAGTTTAACCAACGCTGGGCGCCTTTAGAGGCTTCACCAAAGAACAACACGCCCAATAGCAAGATGACACCACCTACAAATAGCAGTGGTGCCAAGGTTTCATAAGTACGAGGTGAGATTTGCGCTAGGAAGATCATCACACCTAAAGACAGAGCCATGCGCATCGCCTGGCGGTCCATCATCGCAAGGCTTTGTCCGCTTGCGCTGTACATGATCAGCAGGGCAAAGCCCATTAAAACCAGAATGCCGAGCAATAGCGGCAGGTCGATATGCAGCCTTTCGAATAGGGCTCTATTTCGTCCAGTTGAAGGATCAAGTTTCATTATTTAATTGGCTCACTTTGATAATCTTCTGCAAGGATAATATGGTCTAAAATCCTTCTTACTACTGGGCCGCCGTTAGAAGAACCGCCACCTGCGTTCTCTAGAACGATAGTCACGACGGCTTCAGGATCTTCAAAAGGCGCGTAACCCGTAAAGAGGGCGTGATCGCGTAAGTGCTCTGCGATTTCATCCGCGTTGTACTCTTCATCTTCTTTTAAGCCGAATACCTGCGCGGTACCCGATTTACCAGCGGTTTGGTAAGACATTTTCTGGAATGAACGTCTTGCCGTGCCTTTTTTACCGTGGTTAGCCAGCCTCATACCTTCCTGAGCGATATCCCAATACTTCTTCTTAACCCCGGTTAGCGGTGGGTAAGTTTCAATGTCCGACATGATTTGTTCATCGAATGGACGACCGTTATCAATGGTTGAACGAAGTAGGTGAGGTGCGGTTACTTCACCTTCATTGACCAAAACTGATGTGGCTTTTGCAATCTGCATAGGTGTTGCAGTCCAGTAGCCCTGTCCAATACCAACTGGAATAGTATCACCTTGATACCAAGGCACACGGTGTCTGGCCATCTTCCAATCACGAGTTGGCATATTGGCTTTGCTTTCTTCGTAGATATCGATGCCAGTATAATCACCAAAGCCGAACATCATCATCCATTTGGATATGCGATCAATGCCGAGATCATAAGCAATTTGGTAAAAGAAGGTATCCACCGACTCTTCAATCGCTTTTTCTATATCCACGACACCGTGTCCCCAACGCAACCAGTCACGGAATGGTCTCGTTTTTGAGTTTGGTATCTTCCAATAGCCTGGGTCATTGCGCGTAGTGTTTGGTGTAATAACACCTTCTTGCAGAGCAGCAACAGCAATGAAGGGTTTGATCGTCGATGCTGGTGGGTAAATCCCTAGCGTGGCACGGTTAACCAAAGGGCGGTTTTTGTCTTGAAGTAGCGCGTTATAGCCTTTAGACGAGATACCATGCACGAATGCGTTTGGGTCGTAGCTTGGGCTCGATACCATGGCTAACACGCCATTGTCTTTCGGATCGAGAACGATAGCTGAACCACGGCGGCCATCAAGTAACTTATGTACGTATAGCTGTAGCTTGATATCTAAGTTAAGTACGATATCTTTGCCTGGAACCGAAGGGACAAATTTGAGGGTACGAATCACTCGTCCACGACTGTTAACTTCGACTTCTTGGTAGCCAGCTGTACCGTGCAACATATCTTCGTAATAACGCTCAATACCCAACTTACCGATATCACGTGTAGCTTGGTAATTGGCGTCTTTTTCTTCTCGCATCAAGCGCTGCATATCACGGTCATTGATGCGCGATACATAGCCTATTACGTGAGTGAGCACATCACCGTAAGGGTAGAAACGCTTCAAAGTTCCCGTAACTTCAACACCTGGGAATTTGTGTTGGTTTACAGAGAAGACGGCAACTTGTTCTTCAGACAGTTGATTAAGAATAGGTACTGATTTAAAGCGTCGTGAATTACGACGATCACGATTAAAGCGCTCGATACGCTCTGGCGGGATCTCAATTAATGCTTGCAGACGAGCAAGCGTGTCATCCATATCTTTAATTTTTTCGGGTATGATTTCTAGATTGAAAACAGGACGGTTTTCGGCAAGAAGTATACCGTTGCGATCGTAAATCAAACCACGGTTAGGGGCGATCGGAACGACCTTGATACGGTTGTCGTTAGAACGAGTTTTATAGTCTTGGTATTGATTGACCTGAATGTTGTACAGGTTAACAACCAACATCGACATCATGACTATGATCCCCGCAAACGCAACAAAAGCACGGCTAGTAAATAGTCGTGCTTCTGCTTTGTAATCGCGGATTTGGCTACGTTTACGTAACATTAACGCTTATTCTCGATGATAAGGGTGGTTAGCAGTGATGCTCCAAGCTCGATACAAGCTTTCAGCCATGATAACGCGTACTAATGGGTGAGGGAGAGTAAGCGCAGACAGAGACCAACTTTGGTCTGCGGCCGCTTTACATGCAGGTGCTAATCCTTCAGGCCCGCCAATTAGGATAGATACGTCACGTCCATCCAGCTTCCAACTTTCTAATTGCTCAGCAAGTTGAGGTGTATCCCACTTTCTACCTGGGATATCGAGCGTGACAATACGGTTGCCTTTTGGAACTGCAGCCAGCATCGCTTCACCTTCTTTTTGAAGAATGCGTGCAATATCTGCATTTTTACCGCGCTTTCCTGCAGTAATTTCAATGAGCTCTAATGGCATATCGTGAGGGAAGCGGCGTTTGTATTCTTGAAACCCTTCTTCAACCCACTTTGGCATTTTTGTGCCAACTGCGATTAACTGGATCTTCAAAGCTTAGCCCCAAAGTTTTTCTAGTTGGTACAGCTCACGATGCTCTTCTTGCATAACGTGAAGCATGCTTGTGCCCATATCTAGAACAACCCATTCACCTTCTTGTTGGCCGTCCATACCTAGAGGTTGCATACCCGCTTTACGCACTTCATCAGCAACATGCTGTGCAATAGAGGCAACATGGCGTTTAGAGGTGCCAGTACAAACAATCATGTAATCAGTAACGCTTGATTTGCCTTCTACATCGATAGTTACAATCGATTCTGCTTTCATGTCGTCGGCTTTGTCTGCAAGAAAATCTTTTAGTTCTTCACGTAACACTGGGTGTTCCTTTAATCTGAATTTAGCTTTGTTTAGGGCTTGTTGACCCTAGAATATAACACGCTTTTATGCGTGGAATGGTATTGAAGCTGAAGGGATACAAAACTCTACGCTTAACTGATGAATTAGTGGCCAAGGCGACTGCTCATATTGAGTTTTTGTCATCAATTCAGCTTGAGTGAGCAACGCGAACAAAGAGTGTAATTGAGAAATCGAAACTCTTGTTAGCGCGGCGTTATAAAGAGGCTTTTTAGATTGCCAGATACGGTGTTTTTCGAAGACCTGACCAATCGGCATCTGTTTCATTTGTTGCTGCATTTGTAATAGCAGAGCAAGCTCTCGTTGTATGCTACGTAATAAAATGACGGGTTCGACACCTTCAGCTTCTAGCTGACGCAGGATTCGTTGTGCTCGGTTACCTTTGCCTGCCAATAACGCATCACTCCAATGGAATGGAGTAAAATGGTTGTGTCGACTCAGCGATTCTTCTAAGCGTACTAATGTGAGCTTGCCATCTGGGTATTGGAGAGCCAGTTTTTCTAGGCTTTGGGTCAGCGCAAACAGATTACCCTCATGCCATTGCGCCAGCATTTGAATAGCTTCAGGGTCTGGCGTTAAACCGATTTGACGGCAACGCGCTTGGACAAACTGAGGTAACCGACTGACATCTGGCGTTATGCAACTGACCCAGTGACCCTGATTCGAAAGAGCCTTAAACCACTTAGCGCTTTCTTGAGCTTTGGTGAGCTTAGTGCCCACCAAGATTAACAAGATATCACTGTGGATATGCTCGGAGATTGCGAGTAGCTCTTTCGCTATTGCGGCATTGACGCCTGACTCTGGCAGTTCAAGCTCGATGACCTGACGGCTAGAGAATAGGCTCAGTGCTTGAGTGCAGTCGTAGACTTGATTCCAGTCGAGACTGCTATCAATCGCAAAGCGGTGACGTTCTTCAAAGCCTTGCTGTTTTGCAGCCTTTTGAATCGCTTCTCGGCTCTCTTGCAACAGTAGCGGTTCGTTACCAAAAATTAGGTAAACATTACTCAACTGTTTAATAAGTTGCTCTGATAAGCGGTCAGCAAAAATACGCATCAAATAAACCTATTACTCAGCCGAATCGCTAAGTGTTGGTTGTTCTTCTGAAGCTGGTACGATCTCAACGTCGTCAATTTCAACATTCTTGATGTTGTATTGCTTTTCAAGCTCTTTCACTTGAACGTGTTCTAGTGCATCTAGATCCATGCTATCAGCTGCAATGTTCGCTTTTAGTCGAGCCATCTGACGAAGGATTTGGCTTGTTGCCAACTTACGCATCTCATCTTCGATCATGTCTCGCTCAACCGACTTCGCAAGTGCAGTTAGCGGGTTATCTAGGTAACTACGGGTTACGCTGGTTGAGAATGTCTTTGAGCCTAGATCCGGGACAGTTACGCGGTATGAAGCGCGGAATGTCAGTTCTTTCTCTGCTGCACGAGTGTTTTGGTATAGAGACAGAGTTCGCTCACCTACGCTCTCACTAATAATATGCAGGTTAGGTGTATTCTCAGCCGGTAGCACAATTTCTACATCATTCATACGCAGTTGACCTTTCATCATACGTGTAAACGTACTGTATTGGTCGTAACTGGTTACGGAGATCTTGTTGAGTTCTTCTGGTACGGAGTAATCACCACGTAGGTGGAAACCACACGCACTTAATAGGCTGACGGTTAAAACAACAACAGTAACTTTCAATGAAGATAGTGAAATCAGGCGCATTATTTGATGGCTCTCATGAAGGTAGAATACTTATTTAAAGGCTTTAGTTCGTTTGAGTGGTTAGGCTCAAGTCTAAAGCGCTTAAATAAGTAGACAGGGCAATTAGCTACCCTGTCTACAGACTGCTTTTGATGAATTAAGTTCGTTAATTCTTTAGCAATTGCATTGTGCTAACGAAATTAGTTAGCAACGATGTTTAGAAGCTTACCTGGTACGAAGATAACTTTACGGATAGTTAAGCCATCTAGGAACTTCTTAGCGTTCTCATCGTTTAGACCAAGCTCACGAACTTGCTCTTCTGTTGCATCAGTAGCAACGGTTAGTTTCGCACGTAGCTTACCGTTGATCATAACAACGATAGTTTTCTCGTCTTCAACTAGCGCTTTCTCATCGAAAGTTGGCCATGTTGCTGAGTCTACGTTTGATTCACCAAGTGCAATCCACATTTCGTAAGAGATGTGTGGCGTCATTGGGTAAAGCATGCGTACTACCGCTTTTAGCGCTTCGTCAAGGATTGCACGGTCTTGTGCAGATTCTTGAGGTGCTTTCGCCAGCTTGTTCATCAGTTCCATGATTGCAGCGATTGCCGTGTTGAACGTTTGGCGACGGCCAATATCGTCCGTTACTTTCGCGATAGTTTTATGGATATCACGACGAAGTGCTTTTTGGTCGCCAGATAGCGCAGAAGCATCAACAGATTCAGCAGCACCCTTAGAAGAGTGAGCGTGAACCAATTTCCAAACACGTTTAAGGAAGCGGTTAGCCCCTTCAACGCCAGACTCTTGCCACTCAAGCGTCATGTCTGCAGGTGATGCAAACATCATGAATAGACGTACTGTATCAGCGCCGTACTTGTCTACCATCTCTTGTGGGTCGATACCGTTGTTCTTAGACTTAGACATTTTGATCATGCCTGAGTGTTCAACTTCACGACCTTGATCGTCGACTGCTTTTTCGATGCGACCTTTACCGTCACGTTCAACCGTTACGTCAGTCGGTGCAATCCACTCTTTGGTGCCTTTTTCGTTTTCGTGATAGAACGCGTCAGCCAGAACCATGCCTTGACATAGTAGTTGCTTGAACGGTTCATCAGACGTCACGTAGCCAGCATCACGTAGAAGCTTATGGAAGAAACGAGAGTAAAGCAGGTGCATACAAGCGTGCTCGATACCACCAACGTATTGGTCAACTGGTAGCCAGTAGTTTGCTTTCTCTGGATCTAGAATGTCGTCTGCTTGCGGTGAACAGTAACGTGCGTAGTACCAAGAAGACTCCATAAACGTATCGAACGTGTCAGTCTCACGTAGAGCGGGTTCGCCGTTGAATGTTGTTTCAGCCCAAGACTTGTCAGCCTTGATTGGGCTCGTTACGCCATCCATTACTACATCTTCAGGAAGAATGACTGGCAGTTGGTCTGCTGGTACTGGGTGAACTTCACCGTCTTCAGTGGTTACCATTGGGATTGGAGCGCCCCAGTAACGTTGACGAGATACACCCCAGTCACGTAGACGGAAGTTTACTGTCTTCTTACCTTTGCCTTCAGCTTCAAGCTTCGCAGCAATTGCATCGAATGCTTCTTGGAACGCAAGACCATCGAATTCACCAGAATCAAACAGTACACCTTTTTCAGTGTAAGCCGCTTCAGACACGTCTAGTTCAGAACCATCTTCAGGTTTGATTACTGGGATGATATCGATGCCGTACTTAGTTGCGAACTCGTAGTCACGTTGATCGTGAGCAGGAACCGCCATTACCGCACCTGTGCCGTAATCCATAAGTACGAAGTTTGCTACGTATACAGGAACAACACGACCGTTAAGAGGGTGGATAGCCGTTAGGCCAGTATCCATACCTTTCTTTTCCATCGTTGCGAGTTCAGCTTCAGCAACTTTAGTGTTACGACACTCTTCAACGAATGCAGCAAGCTCTGGGTTGTTCTTCGATGCTTTCTCTGCAAGAGGGTGACCTGCAGCGATACCAACGTAAGAAACACCCATTAGTGTGTCTGGACGAGTTGTGTACACTTCCAGTGGCGCTTCTTCACCGTTAACAGCGAAAGATAGCTCAACACCTTCAGAGCGGCCGATCCAGTTGCGCTGCATGGTCTTAACCATTTCAGGCCAACCTTCAAGGTTGTCTAGATCGTCTAGTAGCTCTTGAGCGTACTCAGTGATTTTAATAAACCACTGTGGAATTTTCTTTTGCTCTACTGGAGTGTCACAACGCCAGCAACAACCGTCTTCTACTTGCTCATTTGCCAGTACTGTTTGGTCGTTTGGACACCAGTTCACTGAAGATGTCTTCTTGTAAACCAGGCCTTTTTCGTAAAGCTTAGTGAAGAACTCTTGTTCCCAACGGTAGTACTCTGGAGTACACGTTGCGAATTCACGGTTCCAGTCGTAACCAAAGCCTAGAAGCTTAAGCTGGTTCTTCATGTACTCAATGTTTTCGTAAGTCCATGGTGCAGGTGCTGTATTGTTTTTAACAGCGGCGTTTTCTGCAGGTAGGCCGAATGCATCCCAACCAATTGGCTGCATTACGTTTTTGCCTTGTAGACGTTGGAAACGAGATACCACATCACCGATGGTGTAGTTACGCACGTGACCCATGTGCAGTCGGCCACTTGGGTAAGGGAACATAGAAAGACAGTAGAATTTTTCTTTGTTTGGGTCTTCACTTACAACGAAAGTCTCGCTGTTATCCCAGTGTTGTTGAACCTTTTGTTCAATCTCTTGCGGGTTATATTGTTCTTGCATCGATGGTATCCGGTTATCTTGGAATTTGTGAGTTCGGTTAGAACAGAATCTTACAGATCGTCATAGAATACCTAAAGGAGCTGAGTACAACAATAGTTATACCCTTCATACTTGCAGTTGCCGCTTAGTAGATTGTGTAAATTTCACTGAATTTCGCAGGGCAACTATACTTAAGAGTATGAATTGCATTTGTTTGTAAGCGGGAGTGCATTGCAGCGCATCCGTTTGCTCACTAAAAGGTTGGTTATCTTAAGGAGGTTGTTATGCCGAAGAAAAAAGCGCTCTATGAAGAAGTCGTCGAAGAGGTGATTGAAACGCTGAAGCATAGCCCTGAAGAGCTCAACAACAAAATCGAAACGTCGGGCAAGTTTGCGAAAGCAGCTAATGATATGACTAAAGATGAGCTTTCATTGATCTCTGCCTACGTGAAGTCGGACTTAAAAGAGTTTTCCGAAAGCTATGAAGAGAGTAAAAGCGGTCCATTCTATTTGATGATTGCGGACTCTATTTGGCAAGGGCTGTTGGATATTACTGATCGTACTAAGGTGGAATGGGTTGAACTGTTCCAAGACTTAGAACACCAAGGCTTGTATCAAGCGGGTGAAGTCATAGGCTTAGGAACCTTGGTATGTGACGAGTGTGGTTACCAAACTGAATATAACCACCCAACCAATATCATTCCATGTATTAAATGTGGCTCTAAAGGGTTTAGTCGTAAGGCCCTCAAGCCGTAAGCTCCTGAACCGTACAGTATCAATGCAAAACCACAGTAATAAAAAGGGTTGACTCAATCAGTCAACCCTCCAATCACCTTTCGTCGAATCTCGAATCTAGCTTTTGGGCTTTCTTATTAGCCAACCAATCACCAAGCTGAGCATCGCCCATATATACAGCGGCCAAGTACCTACTGTGTGATAAGGCGTTTGACCATCCGTTGAAATGAGTTCAGCTTTTAATACGGCCGTTTCAAACTGAGGCACTTGTTTGATGATGTTGCCTTTGTAATCTGTCACCGCCGTCACACCATTGTTGGTAGAGCGAATAAGCGGCTTACCAAGCTCCAGAGCCCGCATTTGTGCGATTTCCATATGTTGCAATGGCCCAATCGAACGACCAAACCACGCATCGTTGGAGAGTGTGAGGATAAAGTCAGTCTCATCAGTCACATTCTGCCTAACTTGATCATTAAAGATGATCTCGTAACACAACGCAGGCGCAAGATGACGACCGTTGGCCACGATGTTTGGTTGGATGAAATCACCACGACTGAACGAAGACATTGGCAAGTTAAAGAATGGTGCCAATGGGCGCAATATGTCCTCAAACGGTACAAACTCACCAAATGGCAGTAGGTGATGTTTATGATAGCGCTCGTCTGGATCGTAGCTGTATTCACCGTATGGGTTTACACCAAGTGAGAGAACGCTGTTGTAGTACTTCTTGTCTTCAGACTGATTCAGTACACCTGTGATGATTGAGCTGTTATTCATCTTAGCAGCGCTGTCTATGTTGCGCAGAAAAGAGGGTATCTCGACTTCAAAAGCAGGAATAGCGGCTTCAGGCCAGATGATGATATCCGCATCCCAGTTTTCTCTGCTGAGGTCGGTGTATTTCATCATGGTCGGCCAGCGATGACTTGGTAGCCATTTACTGTCTTGATCGACGTTGCCTTGTATTAAAACGACTGACGTAGTTTTTTCCGGGTTCGGCGTGACCCAATCGATATTTCGAATACCAAAACCTGCACTAAATACGACGGCGGGAATGATAGCGATACTCCAAGCCCTGTTAACAATCGCATAAGCGAATGCAGAGGCTGAAACAATGATCGCTAGAGTTACTAGCTCTACGCCGCCAATCGGTGCAAATGAACCTAATGGCGAATCGATTTGGCTGTAGCCCAACCAAAGCCAAGGGAAGCCCGTCATTACCCAGCCACGTAGCCAATCACTGACTAACCACAATGCTGGAGCAGCGAGGAAACAGCGGCTTAGATTATTAACAGGGAAGAACTTGTTCAAACTCCAGGTAAACAGACCTGAATAAACAGCTAGGTAGCCAACGAGCAATGCCATCAAAAATAGATTAGCCGCCAGTGGCATGCCACCAAAACCATCAATGCTGACGTATACCCAGCTGATACCTGTCGTGAATTGGCCTAAACCCCATGCGTAGCCAATCCAAAGCGCGCTTTTAGGAGAGCGGTTGTGGATCAGTAACAGCAACAAAGCTGGGCTGAGAATAGCAAGAGGCCATATGGAGTATGGAGCGAATGAAAGGGTGGTTATAGCGCCAACAAAAACGGCCGCAAGCGGCCGTAATAGGCGATGAATAAAGGTCTTAGTCATCTAATTTCTGTCATCTCTTTAGAGAGAAGTTGTTATTCTTCGATAGTCGGAAGAGGCTGTTCGTCAGGAATGGTTACCTGTAGCTGAATTACACGACGGTTATCTGCTGATGTTATCTTGAAATGGTAGTTTTCAATTTCTACAATTTCGCCACGAACCGGCAGGTGACCGAGTGCTGTCATAACCATGCCGCCTACTGTATCTACTTCATCATCACTAAAGGCAGTGTTAAACGTATCGTTGAACTCTTCAATAGTGGTTAAAGCTTTTACAGAAAAGGTATGCTTACTCAGCTTACGAATATCTAACTCTTCTTCATCGTCGAACTCGTCTTCAATTTCACCAACGATTTCTTCGAGGATATCTTCAATGGTTACTAGGCCAGAAACTCCGCCAAACTCATCGACAACGATAGACATGTGGTAACGCTCTTCTTGGAACTCCTTAAGCAGGCGATCAACTCGCTTACTTTCAGGAACAACTACGACAGGGCGAATCACTTGTTCGATATCAAATGGGGCACTTTCTGAACCCAAATACTTAAGTAGGTCCTTCGCTAATAGAATGCCTTCAACATGGTCTTTATCTTCACTGATCACTGGGTAGCGAGAGTGTTGAGCATCAGTAATAAGCGCAATCAATGTATCTAAATCATCGGTGCGTTCAACTGTAACCATTTGAGAGCGAGGCAGCATGATATCGCGTACTCGCATCTCTGAAATTTCCATTACACCCTCGAGCATGTCGCGCGTGTCGTGGTCAATTAGGTCATTAATTTCTGAGTCGCGGATTACATCCACGAGCTCTTGGCGATCTTTTACTTCACCTTGAAATAGTTGGCCTAGGCGTTCAAAGAAGGACTTTCTACTCGGACCTTCAGATTTTTTACTTCCCTCAGAAGTGGGGGGGTTACCTTCGTTCATGATTTCTCAAAAAATAACGCTATCAGAAGTGTGATAGCACACGTTACAACTCAGATTCCTGCGGAAATCACAGGTTCGATGAGTTATTGTTTCTCTGCAACCTACTTTACTAGAATCAATTTACTTTTCTAGAATATACGGGTCTTCAAACCCCATAGTTTGCATGATTTCTGTCTCGAGTGATTCCATCTCTTCAGCTTCATCATCTTCGATATGATCATAACCTAGCAGATGCAGACTGCCATGTACAACCATATGAGCCCAGTGTGCTAGCAGAGGCTTACTTTGCTCTTCTGCTTCTTTTTCGACAACTTGACGGCAGATAATGAGGTCGCCTAGCAGATCTAGCTCGATCCCTGGAGGTGCCTCGAATGGAAAAGACAGCACGTTAGTTGGCTTGTCTTTGCCACGGTATTCATGATTGAGCTGGTGGCTTTCTTGCATATCAACGATACGAACCGTCAACTCAGCGTTCTCTTGAAACTGAGGAATTGTCTTGTCCAACCAAAGCTGAATATCTTGCTCAGTTGGAAGACCTTGCTCATTTTCGACTGCTATTTGCAGGTCTAGTTCAATAGACATCTATTTATCACCTTGTTCTGTAATCACAGAACTATTTTGTGTTGCTAATTGTGTCGTAACTGCCTGCTGAGCCTCAAGAAGTTTGGCTTCGCGCTCTTCACGTTTACGCTTTTCAAACTCTTTGCGCTCTTTCTGGTCTTTCGCTTCCCATTTCTCGTAGGCGTTGACGATACGAGCAACAACAGGGTGACGAACCACATCTTCAGACATGAAGAAATTAAAGCTGATGTCATCCACTTCACTCAGCACTTCAGTTGCATGACGAAGACCAGACTTCGCTCCACGAGGTAAATCGATTTGCGTAATGTCACCTGTGATAACTGCACGCGAATTAAAACCGATACGGGTTAAGAACATTTTCATCTGTTCTACCGTGGTGTTTTGGCTCTCATCAAGAATGATAAATGCATCATTTAGTGTACGTCCACGCATGTAAGCCAGTGGAGCGACTTCAATCACGTTACGTTCAATTAGCTTTTCAACACGTTCAAAACCGAGCATCTCAAACAGTGCATCGTAAAGTGGGCGCAAATATGGGTCGACTTTCTGGCTTAAATCACCCGGTAGGAACCCAAGCTTCTCACCGGCTTCTACAGCAGGGCGAGTCAGTAGGATCCGGCGAACCTCTTGGCGTTCAAGTGCATCAACTGCTGCTGCAACGGCTAAATAGGTTTTACCTGTACCTGCTGGCCCAATACCAAAGGTGATGTCATGGGTGACCATGTTCATTAGGTACTGTGCTTGGTTTGGCGTACGAGGTTTGATGACGCCTTTTTTAGTCTTAATGGTCACTTCTTTGCCGTAGTCGATTTCAGACTCGACGTGTTGTTCCAAAATGCCAGATTCGGTGACCGCCAGATGCACTTGCTCTGGTTCGATATCGATTATGTTGCCTTTAACTGGAGCCGTTTCAACATAGAGGTGTTTGATGATGTCTAAAGCAGCGGCTGCTGTGTGAGGCTTACCAACGATGGTGAAGAAGTTGCTTCGGTAATTAATCTCAACGCCAAGACGACGCTCAAGGTGTTTGATGTTGTCGTCGAATGGTCCGCATAAGCTAGCCAAGCGCTTGTTGTCGGCTGGCTCTAGATTTATCTCTAAGGTAACGATTTTATTGCTCAAATTAGCCTCTCATTTTGTGCCACTCGCTCTTAAATAAAACAAAGAGCAAAAAGCCCGATTTAGACCGGGCTTTTGATTGTGATATCCCTATTTCTAAGATGGTCACTTAGTTAGGTAATTTCAAGCTTTGTGTTTGCGCTTTGTGCTCAAACAGTTGTATTGCCTACGGTGTAAATGTCGCTACACCTAGCTCGTCTTCACGTTTTGTTTTTTCCATCATTTCTGCTGGAGTCATAACAACGCGTAGACCCATGTCTTTTTCTGTGCGAACTAGCTCACCACGTAGTGAGTTGGTGTAAACCTCAGTGATCTTCACATCTACGAACTGGCCGATTAGGTCTGCAGAACCTTCGAAGTTCACAACACGGCTGTTTTCTGTACGGCCGCGAAGTTCCATTAGGTTCTTTCTTGATGGACCTTCAACAAGGATACGTTGCTCTGTGCCTAGCATTAGACGAGAGAAGCGCATAGCTTGTGTGTTTACCGTTTGTTGCAGTTCGTATAGACGATCTTTCTTCTCTTGTGCTGGTACGTCACATGGGTAATCTGCCGCTGGCGTACCCGGACGAGGAGAGAAAACAAAGCTGAAGCTCATATCGAAATCAACTTCTTTAATTAACTTCATTGTATCTTGGAAGTCTTGTTTAGACTCACCAGGGAAACCAACGATAAAGTCAGAACTGATTTGAATATCAGGACGAGCTTTACGCAGTTTACGGATAATAGACTTGTACTCGATAGCCGTGTGTGGACGCTTCATCATCGTAAGAATACGGTCACTACCACTTTGTACTGGCAGGTGAAGGAAGCTCACTAGTTCAGGAGTATCTTTGTAAACTTCAATGATGTCGTCACCAAACTCAAGCGGGTGGCTAGTTGTGAAACGAATACGGTCGATACCATCGATAGAAGCAACAAGACGAAGCAGTTCTGCGAATGAACAGATATCGCCTTCGTGTGTTGGACCGCGGTATGCGTTTACGTTCTGACCTAGTAGGTTAACTTCACGTACGCCTTGCTCTGCAAGTTGAGCCACTTCGAACAGTACATCATCCATTGGACGGCTAACTTCTTCACCACGTGTGTATGGTACAACGCAGTAAGTACAGTATTTAGAACAACCTTCCATGATAGAAACGAATGCCGTCGCACCTTCAGCTTTTGGCTCAGGCAGGTTATCGAACTTTTCGATCTCTGGGAAAGAGATGTCCATTACTGGCTTTTCGTTAGACAGTGATGATTTAATCATCTCTGGCAGACGGTGCAGTGTTTGTGGGCCAAAGATAACGTCTACGTAAGGTGCACGTTGACGAATGTGATCACCCTCTTGAGTCGCTACACAGCCACCCACACCGATCACCACACCTTCTTTCTTATCTTTAAGCGTTTTCCAACGACCAAGCTGGTGGAATACTTTTTCTTGTGCTTTTTCGCGGATAGAACAAGTATTCAATAGTAGTACGTCTGCTTCCTCAGGTACTTCAGTTAGCTCATAGCCATTTGCAGCGTTAAGCAGGTCGGCCATTTTTGATGAATCATATTCATTCATCTGACAGCCCCAAGTTTTAATTAGCAGTTTCTTACTCATTATATGTTCGCTCGATCGTTAGTTTAATTTAAGGGAGCAAATCGCCCATTATTCATCCGCTAGCCCCGTTTGTCATAATTCGGTATTTAATTTTATGACAGGCTCTAGCGGCAAGCGGCGTATTGTACTGGTTTCAAAACCGACTGACTAGTAGTCTGAACAAATCTCTTATGTAGTGGTTTTTATTATCGTTAACGCCATATGCCATAAGGGATAACCCTTTTTTCGAATAAGGTTTTTGGTTACAAGTTAGTTATGAAAAAGTACAATCAAAAACAGTCAAAGAATCAAACTGATAAGTACGAAATATGAACAGTTACGATATTGTAGTAGTCGGTGGCGGCATGGTTGGCGCAGCAACAGCAATCGGTTTTGCAAAGCAAGGTCTGAGTGTTGCGGTGATCGAAGGTTTTGCCCCACAAGCTTTTGATGAATCGCAAGCGATGGACATTCGTGTGTCAGCGATTTCTCAAGCATCGGTCGATTTGCTTGAAAATCTTGGTGCATGGCAAAGTATTGCAGCAATGCGAGTGTGTTCTTATAAACGTTTAGAGACGTGGGAGCACCCAGAGTGTCGTACTCGATTTGATGCTGCCTCACTAGACCTTCCTCGTTTGGGCTATATCGTTGAGAACAGACTCATTCAATTAGGTTTATGGTCTCAATTTGATGCCTACGACAATCTCGAACTGTTATGCCCAGAAAAGCTCGATGTGATTGAGTTTGGTGAAATCAATATCGTAAAGCTTCAATCAGGGGCTGAGTTGTCTGCGAAGTGGGTGGTTGGTGCTGATGGTGCGAATTCAGCCGTTCGCCAACAAGCTGGAATTGGCATCACGGCTTGGGATTATCGACAACACTGTATGCTTATCAATGTAGAAACAGAACAACCTCAGCAAGATATTACTTGGCAGCAATTTCTACCAAGTGGCCCTCGTTCATTTTTGCCTTTGTGTTCTCTAACCTCTGACGGTCAAGAAGTTGGGCTGGGCTCGTTAGTTTGGTATGATTCTCCGCTGCGTATTAAGCAACTGTCAGCAATGACCCCTGAAAAACTACGTAACGAAGTACTTACTCACTTTCCTAAAGAGTTAGGTGATATCAAAGTCTTGAATTCGGGTTCTTTTCCTCTGACACGACGTCATGCTCAATCATACTCGAAGAATAACTGTATTTTGGTCGGAGACTCTGCGCATACCATCAACCCTTTGGCTGGGCAGGGTGTTAACTTAGGCTTCAAAGATGTATCAGTACTGCTGGATGTCACCAAAGAAAAGGGTGAATTGAACCAGTCTGTAGCAAGACGCTACGAGGTGATGAGAAGAGGTGACAACCTAGTGATGCAAAGCGGTATGGATTTCTTCTATAAGACATTCAGCAACGACATTGGTCCACTTAAGTTTGTGCGTAATGCTGCACTCAAGCTAGCAGAGAACTCAGGGCCGATTAAAGCTCAAGTGTTGAAGTATGCCCTGGGCCTTTAATTGAGTATTACAGACACTTTATAAAGAGAAGGAGAGCGAATGCTCTCCTTTTTTGTATTCGATGATGTCTATCGTTGCTGTGTCACACAAACTGGCGCATCTAGCTCTAATGAGTAGCCTGTGTAAACCAGAGAGCCGTCTTCTGTATTTCGCTTGAATGACGTGATGTTATTAGTGTGCTGGTTTGTGGCGATAAGCCATTCACCATCATGAGTAATATGAAAATCACGAGGGAACTTGCCTTCAGAACTATAACTATCAATAAAAATAGGCACTTTTGTTGTCGATTCGATTCTGAAGCTACTGATTCTTGATTGGTGTCGACATGACACATAAAGGAATTGCTCATCAGGCGATAGCTTAATCGCAGCTGCGGCTTCTCCCTTCTCCATATTAGGCAATGCATCAATCTCTTCCACTACATTCCAAATGCCTAAAACCTTTTCCAAAGTCAGCAACGTTTCAGAGAGTTCACAGACCACATAGGCTCTGTCTTCAGCTTTGTTAAAGATTAAATGGCGAGGTCCATTGCCGGCGGGCACCTTAATAGACTGCATTGGCTCATCAAGGAACTCTTCTTGCTCTTCATTAAAGCAATAGAAGTTGATGCGATCGGTGCCGAGATCGACAGTCACAAACTGTGGTGAGTTTTGTAAGAACAGGCATTGATGGGCGTGTGGGCTAGTTTGTCTCTCTTTGTTTGGCCCGGAACCAACCATCTGGATTGTTTTGAGTCGTTTATCGATGCTGCCGTTGATACTTAAGCTAAAAATATCGAATGTGCCTGATGAGTATTGCGACGTGATAGCAAACTTATTGTGTGGATCTATCGCGACGTGACAAGGGTGATCTCCCGAGATGAGGCTTGTATTGTGTGTTAGCTGTGAATCAACATTAGGTATATGAATGAGCTGGGGCTGTTTTTGCTGGTCCACTTCCGATGCAGTATAGATCCCAGTCTTTGTTACAGTAATAAAAGAGGGGTTAGTACATTTGATGATCAGCTCTAGAGGTAATAGTTTTCCTGTTTCTAGATCTAACTGAGTTTGATAAACACCTTGGCTTTTACTTGGTGTATCTGTGTAGCAACCGATCGTTAAGGGGAGGGGTTTCATAGGCTAGTCATACTCAATTAGAAAATGGAGCTGACATTGTCTTATAAAATCGTATTAAAAGTGAGGTTATAGAAGAGAATACTTGGTGACTTGGCTAGCAGATTTGCATATTCCAGATAAAAAAAACCCAGCTAAAAAGCTGGGTTCTATTTAATGATGGTGCGGTCGGAGAGACT
>NZ_JBFRKQ010000031.1:0-18612 GCF_041469505.1 Vibrio sp. 10N.286.49.E11 | reverse complement strand
CGCGATGAACCTTTTTTGTTACACTAAGAGTACACCGTTTTGATGGAGTAAAGCGTGTTTGATCTCAATTTAGTAAAGCCATTCCTCTCTGTATATCAACAAAGATCGATAACCAAAGCGGCTGAATCGTTAGAGCTAACTCAACCTGCGGTTAGTGCTGCAATCAAGAGGTTTGAAGCGGTGGTAGGCTATGCGTTGTTCGTAAGAGTAGGGCGTTCAATAGAACCAACGTCAATGGCTCACAAATTGGCAGGTCAATTATCTGATGCTTTAGAGCTGATGGAAGGTGCAGTATCAAGAAAGCGTGATTTTACGGTTTATATGCCTGCGAATCTGCTCCACAAAATGCCCATGCTCAATGGTGTTCAGTTAGTTGAATCCCCAATTTCTGTAGAGAATGTTGTCGAGGATATCCGACTCAATCGAGTAGATTTAGTGGTCGATACTGGTTTACCTAAACAGTCAAGTTTAGCGTCTGAATTTGCAACTACTGATAGACTGCTTCTTATGAGTGATCCTGAAAACAGTCAATTTGGTGAGAAGATTTCGATGGATGAGTTTCTTGAAGCACGGCATGTAACCTTGAAGTTACTTCGACAAGATACTCAAATAGTCGACTTTCTTTCCGAAAAGAGCTTCACACGTGATGTGGCAATTGAAGTTCGAAACATCACTAACTTGATATTGGCGGTAAAAGGGACTGACTACATTGCTGCGGTTCCGGTTAGCATGATCCAATTAGCAAAAACCATTGGCTTACGGATTCATGAGCCTCCATTTTCAATGCGTCCTGTGGAGTTTGAGTTTTTCTATCACAAGAAGTATCAAACTAATGGGCAACACCAAGAGCTACGAGATGAGCTTAAACAGTTATTAAATAGCTAGAAATCGAAGGCTAAACCGAATTCCACATAGTTTTTGTTTTCAGGGTATATGGTGTAGGTAACGGACGGTTTTACGTACTTCAAGTTAAAGAATACAGCTACTTCGTGATAATGAATGTTGGTCCTAGTTTCATTTCTGATATGTCTAGATCTCGTAGTAGTATCATCTTTAATATAAAAGTCTTGGGTATCTTTTTTGAATCCGATTTCTTGGTTGAATTTGTAAAGAAAGTCAGCATATTGAATCGGGCTCCACAGAGCGCCTGCACTATAATCGAATGTGTCAGAGGCTCTATATTCCATGCATAAGTTTGGAAGACAAGCATCGAAATCTCTGTCCATATAGTTGTAGTTGATATCGCCAAGCAGTGTCCAATTTTCATGAATCAACTTAGCAACAAAAATGCCTGTTGTGATCTCATGTTCGCTGACTTTTACGGTGTTTTCAGTGTAGTACGTGTCCCCTTGCCAGAATGAATATCCCAACCCTGCTTGCCAATAGTCTTGAGTATCAACCTCTCCAAAAACACGCAATTTATCATTGATTTGATAGTTTATATCAAGTGTGGCGACTGTCTTATCATTGTCTGGGCTTTGAGATAAGCTGACGGAAAAGATATCTGTAAAACGCTCAATAGATTCAATAAGGG
Source organism: Vibrio sp. 10N.286.49.E11 (assembly GCF_041469505.1). Taxonomy (NCBI): domain Bacteria; kingdom Pseudomonadati; phylum Pseudomonadota; class Gammaproteobacteria; order Vibrionales; family Vibrionaceae; genus Vibrio; species Vibrio sp. 10N.286.49.E11. The sequence continues at coordinate 17,078 of NZ_JBFRKQ010000031.1, read as the reverse complement.
TGTCATTTGCAGACGAGTAAAAAGGGAAAGTCAAAGCAAGTATTAATAGAAGGCGTTTCATATTCAAATTCCGAATCGCTTTCCTTAGCTAGTGAGTAAAAACACCCGATAATAGCGTTCACTATTATCGGGTGAGCGGGTTCAACTCAGGTTGAATTTTAGCCGCGTAAACGTTGTTGAATAGCGGATTTAGCTTTCTGTAGTTTAGTTGGGTCGATAGATTGAAGCTTGCTACGGTCGATGTTTGAACCATCAAACACATGATCGTGATTCTTTGTTTGAATACGTACACCGTCATCTATTTTTGAAACAGTCGCAACCCATTGACCGTTGCCTTTGACTAAAGAGAATTGGTCAGAAGTAACATCGCCTTCCACACGAAGTAGTGTTTTTTCAAAGTCACCGTTGCCAATAAATACGAGCTCGCCATCTTTGCGTTGGACAGTACCTACCCACTCACTGGTGTTTTCGTCGATAATGTGGATTTCGCCGTTAATGATCTTAACTGTCAGGTCACGCTCTTCCATTTCAGGACGGTCTTCACCGAAATCTGGAGACCAACGAGGTGTATCATCAAAGTCCATATCTGGGTGCTCTGGAGAGGCTGGGAGAGTAGGTCGTGGGCTATCAATTACAATAGTTCCCTTGCCACTAGTTATCTCAAAACCACTGTCCACACGCTCAACAGTTGCTAACCATTCGCCATTACCTTTAACGATGGCTGCACTGCCGTTAGCTTCTAGGTCACCTTCAACTTTTACTAGAGTTTTTTCAAAGTCTCCGTTGCCACGGAAAATGATCTCACCATCCTTGCGTTGTACAGTACCTACCCACTCACTGGTGTTTTCGTCGATAACGTGGATTTCGCCGTTAATGATCTTAATTGTAAGGTCACGCTCTTCCATCTCGGGACGGTCTTCACCGAATTCAGGAGACCAACGTGGTGTAGCGTCAACATCAACGTCTGGGTGTTGTGGGAGATAATCCACATCATTGTCGCTATTGGAACTAGACGACGTGCTCAAAAGCCCTGCAACCAATGCAGCAGAAGCGGCACCAACTGCAGCCCAAGTACCGTTAGATTGTTTTTCGTAAGTGACGTCATCGATTGTGGCTGTCGTGCCCGGAGTTGCATTCGCGTATTGTTCGTTTAACTTATACTGAACAGAAGCATCGATAGCGTTCATCTGCTCGTCAATAAGTTGAAGTGTTTGTTGGTTTGCTAGTTCTACGTCAACTTGAGGTGCAGAAGCAAAAGCAGGTGCTGCTAATACGCTAGAAATTGATATGGCTAAGAGTGATGCTTTCATAAAGTAGGATCTCGTTATTGAATGGAGCGTCTTGCTATCAATGCCTCCTTGGCAAGTGCGTTTATTATTCGCTGTGGTGAGATTTTCAACAATATAGCCAGCTAGTGTTGATGTATAAATCTAATTTATGCATTTGCGCTTTTTAGGTTGAGACTTGAGGTAAGTATGTTGGGTTGGATAAAAACTTGGGTTAAAAGATATGATAAGTGGTGTGAAGAGCTTGGCTTAACGCCTGAGAACAAGCGCAGTTGTGTTGCTTATCGTCGTGATCCTCAAGGGAAACAAATGGAGAGTAGGGAAAATGACACAGCAAATAAGTGACTTTCCGCTGTTTGATACTCATTGCCACGCGGATTTTGAGGCGTTTGAGCAAGGTTTTACACCTGATCAAACTATTGATGGCTATCTTAAAGAAGCGAAACAAGCGCAAGTCGAGAAGTTAATCATCCCTTCTATCGGCCAACGTAACTGGCATAAGCTTGAGAAAATTGCGCAATCTCACCCCAATGTTTACTACGCATTAGGCTTTCATCCTTACTTTTTAGAACCGGCCAATGACGAACAATTTTCGGAACTTCGCCAATTACTCGCTTCAAAAAACAGCCAATGTGTCGCGATAGGTGAGTGCGGGCTCGACTTTTTTGTGGACGTTGAACGAGAGAAACAAGAGCGCTTTTTCATCCAACAAATGGAGCTTGCGAAGGAGTTTGACCTGCCTTTAATCATCCATGAGAGGAAGTCTTACAACCGACTTATCGAGCTAATAAAGCAGCATAAGTTCACCTTAGGTGGTGTGATTCACGGTTTTTCTGGGAGTGAACAGCAAGCTTTGGCGTGGATCAAGCTCGGTTTCTATATTGGCGTCGGTGGAACGATAACTTACCCAAGAGCGCAAAAAACACGCACAACCATCGCAAAATTGCCCCTTGAATGTCTGGTATTGGAAACGGATGCTCCGGACATGCCCATGTATGGAAACCAAGGAAATGTTAATCATTCCAAATATTTAGTTACGATCTTAAATGAACTTTTTTTGCTTAGAAAAGAGCCAAAGCAATCGATTGCAGCGCAAATTTGGCAAAATAGCCATCGCGCATTCGGTATATGTGAATAAAATCGAAGGTTTTTGTTTATCGTTTGCGTAAATTGCACTGAGCTTGTGATTTGAGTCACATTTGTGTGTGAATGGTACATGAATCTTCTACGAAAGTGTGAGGACGGCATTACTTTATTAGTGGTCGCATGAGTATAATTGCCTCCGCTTTATAGCCCCATTTTGTAACACGCCAATAAATAACTAATAAGGAAGTCATAAACTATGAGCCTGTTTATGAGCCTAGTCGGAATGGTTGCACTGATCGCAATCGCAGTACTACTATCTGACAACCGCAAAGCTATTAATCTAAGAACAGTGGGTGGCGCTTTCGCTATCCAATTCGCACTTGGTGCATTCGTACTTTACATCCCTTGGGGTCGTGATCTACTTGCAGGTTTCTCTGCTGGTGTAGCAAACGTGATCGACTACGGTAAAGACGGTACTGGTTTCCTATTCGGCAGCCTAGTTAACTTCTCAGTTGACGGTATCGGTTTCATCTTTGCTTTCCAAGTACTACCAACTCTGATTTTCTTCTCTGCACTTATCTCTGTACTTTACTACATTGGTGTTATGCAAATTGTAATCAAAGTTCTTGGTGGTGGTCTTCAGAAAGCTCTAGGTACTTCTCGCGCCGAGTCTATGTCTGCAGCAGCAAACATCTTCGTTGGTCAAACTGAAGCACCTCTAGTTGTTCGTCCATTTGTTCCTAAAATGACTAACTCTGAACTATTCGCAGTAATGTGTGGTGGTTTGGCTTCTGTAGCTGGTGGTGTACTAGCGGGTTACGCATCTATGGGTGTACCTCTAGAGTACCTTGTAGCAGCATCATTCATGGCAGCACCAGGTGGTCTACTATTCGCTAAAATCATCAAGCCTGAAACAGATACGCCAGACGACAACATCGCTGACGAAATGGACGGTGGCGATGACAAACCAGCTAACGTTATCGACGCAGCAGCAGGTGGCGCATCAGTTGGTCTACAACTAGCACTTAACGTTGGTGCAATGCTACTAGCATTCATCGGTCTAATTGCTCTAATCAACGGTATCCTAGGTGGCATCGGTGGTTGGTTCGGTATGGAAAACCTAACTCTAGAACTTCTTCTAGGTTGGATCTTCGCACCGCTAGCATTCATCATTGGTGTTCCATGGGAAGAAGCAACTATCGCTGGTTCTTTCATTGGTCAGAAGACAGTTGTTAACGAATTCGTTGCATACCTAAACTTCGTACCATACGTTGGTGAAAACGCTCAAGTTGTTGCAGCAACTGGTCAAGTGATGTCTGAGAAGACTCAAGCTATCATCGCATTCGCACTATGTGGTTTCGCAAACCTTTCTTCAATTGCGATTCTTCTAGGTGGTCTAGGTGGTATTGCACCAAGCCGTCGCCACGACATCGCACGTATGGGTGTTAAAGCGGTAATTGCTGGTACTCTATCTAACCTGATGGCAGCAACAATTGCTGGCTTCTTCCTGTCTTTCTAATTAGTTAGAAATCGATATATAGACGCCATAATAATATCGCCCCGTAGCAAGAAATTGCTGCGGGGCTTTTTTGTTTTTAGGCCTGCCGTTTTTAGTATATGCACGCGCTTATGCTTAGATTCGATGTAGGGTCTAGAATGTTTTTTTGAGATACAAACCGTTTGCGTTCTAAGGAGCACTACAATTTATTGATGGATACCTATAATGTATAAGCTAAAGGGATAGGATGTCTCTGTTGGCAAGAAAGTAACCTCGAAATCAACTCGAACGTTATTCTTCTGGGATTAAGCCAAAATTAGCGATACGCTATAGATGTTAGACACAACATGACTGATTTGTTGTGCCATAGACCAAACTGGTACTGTGCGGTGACAAGGATTGCAATTGGTAGCGAAAGTTATCAAGTCTTCAGGGAACCAAGTCCGTTCATTTGTGGCTACTGAGCATTACTAAAATATCCATCTATACTGGATGGAGGGCGAAGTAGTTAACTATTTGAATATATTGATCGGAGATAGAAATGAGCGATTTAAAAGCAGCAGCTCTACGTGCACTTAAACTTATGGACCTAACTACGCTAAATGACGACGATACTACTGAAAAAGTAGTGGCGCTTTGTCATGACGCGAAGACTGCAGTAGGCAACACCGCTGCAATCTGTATTTACCCTCGCTTTATCCCAGCAGCTAAGAAAGCGTTGCGTGAGCAAGGTACTCCAGAAGTACGCATTGCGACTGTAACCAACTTCCCTCATGGTAATGACGACATCGAAATTGCTGTTGCAGAAACAAAAGCAGCGGTAGCGTACGGCGCAGACGAAGTTGACGTAGTATTCCCATACCGTGCTCTTATTGCTGGCAACGAAGAAGTTGGCTTTGAGCTAGTTAAACAGTGTAAAGCAGCTTGTGGTGACATCACGCTTAAAGTGATCATCGAAACAGGTGAACTGAAAGAAGAAGCACTAATCAAGAAAGCTTCTCAAATCTGTATCGAAGCAGGTGCAGACTTCATCAAAACATCAACAGGTAAAGTGCCAGTAAACGCGACTCCAGAGTACGCGCGCATGATGCTTGAAGTTATCCGTGACATGGGCGTTGCTAAAACAGTTGGTTTCAAACCAGCTGGTGGCGTACGTACTGCTGAAGATGCAGCACTATACCTAGCAATGGCTGATGAGCTACTAGGCGCTGAGTGGGCAGACAACATGCACTACCGTTTTGGTGCTTCAAGCCTACTAACTAACCTTCTTAATACATTAGAAGTGACAGACCAGACTGCTGATCCAGCAGCATACTAATTTACTCGTCATATTTGACACCGCAGCGTTGTTGACTGCGTAAGTTCCTCCTAATCACATAGAGCCTCTATGCTCATAGGAATGAACTCACTGGTCGCCTAACTGCAACGCCAAATATTTAGAGTATTGAACATAATAAGTCTGTTTGATGGAGTGGCGTCAAGCCACTCCATATTACCTCTTTTCCCTACAAACCATACTCACTAGAGTTTGGGAGGCACTAATGTATCTACCTCAAGAAATTATTCGCAGAAAACGTGACGGTGAAGTCCTAACAGCTGAAGAAATTAACTTCTTCATTCAAGGTGTGGCTAAGAACACGGTTTCTGAAGGCCAAATTGCCGCATTCGCAATGGCTATCTTTTTTAATGAAATGACGATGCCAGAACGTATCGCACTAACGTGTGCAATGCGTGATTCAGGCATGGTGATTGACTGGAGCCACATGAACTTTGATGGCCCAATCGTTGATAAACACTCTACTGGTGGTGTTGGCGACGTTACTTCTCTGATGCTTGGCCCAATGGTGGCAGCATGTGGCGGTTTCGTTCCAATGATCTCTGGTCGTGGTTTAGGCCACACTGGCGGTACGCTAGACAAGCTGGAATCTATTCCGGGTTACAACATTACACCAACCAACGATGTGTTCGGTGAAGTAACGAAAGATGCTGGCGTGGCTATCATCGGTCAAACAGGCGATCTAGCTCCTGCTGACAAGCGTGTTTACGCAACTCGTGATATCACAGCAACAGTCGATAACATCTCGCTGATCACGGCTTCAATCCTATCTAAGAAACTGGCTGCGGGCCTTGATTCTCTAGTGATGGATGTAAAAGTAGGTTCAGGCGCATTCATGCCGACTTACGAAGCATCTGAAGAGCTAGCGAAATCTATCGTTGCAGTAGCAAACGGTGCGGGTACTAAAACAACAGCAATCCTAACGGACATGAACCAAGTGCTGGCTTCTTCAGCGGGTAACGCAGTAGAAGTTCGTGAAGCGGTTCAGTTCCTAACGGGTGAATACCGTAACCCTCGCTTGTTAGAGATCACTCTAGCATCGTGTGCTGAAATGCTGGTGCTCGGTAACCTAGCTAAAGACTCAGACGAAGCGCGCGAAAAACTGATGGCAGTACTGGATAACGGTAAGGCAGCAGAGTGCTTCGGTAAAATGGTAGCGGGCCTTGGTGGTCCAGTTGATTTCGTAATGAACTACGATAACTACCTAGAAAAAGCAGACATTATTAAGCCAGTGTACGCGTTAGAAAGCGGTGTGGTATCAGCAATGGATACTCGTGCAATTGGTATGGCTGTGGTTGGTATGGGCGGCGGTCGTCGCGTAGCAACTGACAGCATTGATTACGCAGTCGGTTTTGATCACTTCATTCGCCTAGGTGAAGTAGCAAGTGAAGATAAGCCATTAGCAATGATTCATGCTCGCAACGAACAACAGTGGCAAGAAGCTGCAACTGCATTACAAAATGCAATCACTGTGGGTGGAGAATATACAGCAACGCCAGACGTTTACCGTCAGATTCGTTCTGAAGACGTGTAAATAACCGTTATCGGTATGCCTCGCGTATACCGATAAACAGAGTTCTGGTGCAAAGAGCAATAAGTTGGTGAAGAAAATGAAAAGAGCATTTATTTTAGTTTTAGATTCATTCGGTATCGGTGAAACAGCGGATGCAGACAAATTTGGTGATGTAGGTTCTGACACTATGGGCCACATCGCAGATCATTGTGACCAAGGTCTTGCAGACAATGCAGATCGTAAAGGTTCACTGGCACTGCCAAACCTGTCTAAGCTAGGTCTAGCGATGGCTCACAAAGAGTCTACGGGTCGTTTTGCTCCTGGTATGGATGCAGACGCTGAGATCATTGGCGCTTACGGTCACGCTGCTGAGCTGTCTTCTGGTAAAGACACGCCATCAGGTCACTGGGAAATCGCAGGTGTTCCTGTACTGTTTGACTGGGGCTACTTCACCGACAAAGAGAACAGCTTCCCAAAAGAACTGACTGACCGCATCCTTGAGCGTGCAGGCCTGTCTGGTTTCTTGGGTAACTGCCACTCATCTGGTACGGAAATCCTAGATAACCTAGGTGAAGAGCACATGAAGACTGGTCTGCCAATCTTCTATACTTCTGCAGACTCTGTTTTCCAGATCGCTTGTCACGAAGAGACATTCGGCCTGCAAAACCTATTAGATCTTTGTCAGATTGCTCGTGAAGAGCTAGAAGATTACAACATTGGTCGTGTTATCGCTCGTCCGTTCATTGGCCCAGGTAAAGGTCAATTCGAACGTACTGGTAACCGTCGTGACCTTTCTGTTGAGCCACCTGCAGCTACCATTCTTCAGAAGTTGGTTGATGAGAAGGGCGGTAACGTTCACTCAATCGGTAAGATCTCTGATATCTACGCGGGTTGTGGCATCACTCAGAAAACCAAAGCAACAGGTATCCCTGCGCTATTTGAAGCAACCAAAGATGCGATCAATGAAGCGGGCGACAACACTATCGTGTTCACTAACTTCGTTGATTTTGACTCAGCTTACGGCCACCGCCGTGATGTTGCTGGTTACGCAGCGGCACTTGAGTACTTCGATGGTCGCATCAATGAAATCATCGATATGATGAAAGAAGACGATGTGCTTATCTTAACTGCTGACCACGGTTGTGATCCGACATGGCCAGGTACAGACCATACTCGTGAGCACATCCCTGTGATTGTTTACGGTCAGAAGGTTCCAGCCGGTTCTTTAGGCCGTCGCGATACATTTGCTGATATCGGTCAAAGCTTAGCGTCATACTTTGGTACATCGCCAATGGGACACGGTACAAGCTTTCTATAATAGTTAACGAAGAGAGAGGGAAACTTCTCTCTTCTTTTTTTGTTTTGAGATTAAGGATATTTTCAATGGCTACTCCACATATTAATGCTGAAATGGGTGATTTCGCTGACGTAGTTTTAATGCCAGGCGATCCGCTACGTGCTAAATACATCGCTGAAACCTTCTTAGAAGAAGTGGTTCAAGTGTGCGACGTTCGCAACATGTTTGGTTACACCGGTACTTACAAAGGTCGTAAGGTTTCGGTAATGGGACACGGTATGGGCATTCCATCTTGTTCTATTTACGCGACTGAGCTTATCAAAGACTTTGGTGTGAAGAAGATCATTCGTGTGGGCAGTTGTGGTGCAGTGAGCGAAGATATCAAAGTGCGTGATGTGGTGATCGGCATGGGCGCATGTACTGACTCTAAAGTGAACCGTATTCGCTTTAAAGATCATGACTTTGCGGCGATTGCGGATTACAAAATGGTGCGCGCGGCAGAAGATGCAGCCAAAGCTCTCGGTGTCGGCGTAAAAGTCGGTAACCTGTTCTCGGCTGAGCTGTTCTACACGCCAGATCCAGAGATGTTCGAAGTAATGGACAAATACGGCATTGTTGGCGTAGAGATGGAAGCGGCTGGCATCTATGGTGTATGTGCTGAATACGGCGCAAAAGCTCTAACGATCTGTACTGTTTCTGACCACATCAAGACTGGTGAGCAAACGACATCAGATGAACGTCAAACGACTTTCAACGACATGATGGTTATCGCACTAGACTCAGTGTTGCTTGGTGACCAAGAATAATCTTGATTTGTCTTAGCTTGATAAGTTAACAGATAACAAAAAGCCCCGTTGCTGCCTGAGCGTCGGGGCTTTTTATTGGATTGCTGTACTTATTCTGAGTCTAGTATTTATTGTCAGCCTAGTGTGTTTATGAGCTTACATTTTTCAATAGTAAGTTCTCACCAGACTTAGTTGGTCTTCTGCGAATCAGCATGATGAACAACACGCCACTCACAAACCCCATCAACACCATACCGATCATGTAGCGATCACTTTTGCGGTAGTGGTGATCAGAAATCGCCGTCATCTTACCGGTTTCAAAAGTCACTCGAATAAAGCCGATGATCGTTTTCTCTGGAGAATAAATAGGTTCAACTAACTGTTGTCTGCCGATACTTGCTGTTGAAAGTGGTGTATCTAAGCCAAGAACCTCACGTACCGAGAGGGCTTTTTCGCTCGAAGCCAGTCGAATACCCTCTGCATCATAGATGGTGGTATCGAACACCAGTCGGTCTTGAGATAGCTGGTTAGTCAGATCAAGCAATCGCTCTTGGTCTTGTTGCGTGATCATCTTGCTGGCTGAAAGTGATGCCTGAGAGATAAGCAGCTTGGTAAGAGTTTCCAATTGTTTTGCTTGGATCTTCTCGTTACCTTTACTGATCACGACCGTATTTTTAATCGTTACAACGAACATGGTAGCCAACAAAATGAGGGCTAGCATTCGTAAAGCGTTACGTATTGAGAACAATGATTCATTCATGTTTAACGAAGCCTGAAATAAACAAATGTTATGATTAAGACATATTGAGACTTGCGTTTTCAAATTGCAATAGGTTAACGTTTAGCATAGTTAATTAGGAATCATACACATGGACGATCAGAAATATCTGCCGATAAAAAGGCATACGACATTATTAACTCGACTCCCCGAGACTCGTTTCGCTTCTCAACTCGCTAAATCCAAGGCCAATTGGATTGTGTTTGGTGAGTACCTATCTCCACAATCTTTCGATGACATCGACTTTTTCACTGGCACTTACAACACCATCCTCGATACGTGGAAGGTTGGGCATTATGAAGTGGCTTTGATGTCAGGCAATCTAACGCCAGCACACGAAGAAATCCTCCAAGCGCTAAAGCTTGATTATGCTTGCCTTAGCGAGGTCCCAGACTTATCTAAGCCAGGTTTGATCGTGATGGATATGGATTCCACAGCGATTCAAATTGAATGCATTGATGAGATTGCCAAGCTAGCTGGAGTGGGAGAGTTAGTCTCTGAAATCACAGAACGAGCGATGCAAGGCGAGCTCGACTTTGAACAGAGCCTGCGCCAACGAGTAGGAGCACTGAAAGGTGCGGATGAGTCGATATTAGAGCAAGTGCGTCAGTCATTGCCATTCATGCCAGACTTGGTCGGGCTGGTGAATACTCTAAATAAGCTTGGCTGGAAAACAGCGATTGCATCAGGAGGTTTTACTTACTTCTCTGACTACCTGAAAGATACCCTTGATCTAGACCATGCTCAATCAAACACGCTTGAGATCGTCAACGGTAAGTTGACGGGTGAAGTCTTAGGCGATGTTGTTTCGGCGCAGACCAAAGCGGATATCTTGGTAGAGTTGGCTGAAGAGTACGAATTGGAACTACATAATACCGTTGCCGTTGGTGATGGTGCCAATGACTTGGTGATGATGGGCTCTGCAGGTTTAGGCATTGCCTACCACGCAAAACCAAAAGTAGAGCAGCAAGCTCAAACTGCTGTTCGTTACGCAGGTTTAGGCGGTGTGCTGTGTATCTTGTCGGGTGTATTGGCTAAGCAACAGAAGATCAGCTGGCAAGCGAAACCTTAGGGGCTATACCTAAGTGCTATTGGCTATGTATCTTATTTAGCAATAGTGGCTCAGACACAAAAAAAGCAGGCTATCAGCCTGCTTTTTCAATTTTCATGCTTAAGTTAATACGCCACTCGAGGCTAGCGTGTTAGCTCCAATCGAATCAGCACTTCATCGGTAATGTCCTCTATCTCGCCATAACCGATAAACGCCGTCACCTCATTCTCTAGCTTCTTAGCTTGATGCATACTGATGCGTGAAAGCTCTTCTAAATCCGACTGGAATAAACTCGTTAGCGGATTAAAGATAGGTGCCGTGGTGACTCGCAATACATACACATCACCTAAGTGCTGCGCTTTCTTGATGAATAAGATGCGTTCCTTTGCTGAGGCGAAGTCTTTGACCAACTTGGTGTGTACCGACTGGATTTTGTCGCCAAACTTCACTGCAGCAATGTACACGTCATGATGCTTAGGCTCCGCACCTTCAATTCTTTTTAGTGGCTCAGCCAACAGTGAGTTGGTGTGACCCTTGAAGATTGGCTCGAGTGAGAACTTTTGGTTGTGACCAAGTTTAGCAAGTAACGTTAGATGCTTATTCAGTGGGAAATTCACACCAATGATCTTACAGCGCAGCGTTGAACTTGGCTTATCAATGAATATTGGGTTACTGACCATCTTGCTCAACAAAATGTTGTGCAGTGATTCGAGTAGCGAATGTGTTGGCAGTATCTCTTGCTTCTTAATCAGCTTACTTTGGTTTTGATCGATAAGCCCATTAAGGAAAGCGATGGTACGCATTGTCTTGGCGTTCTCGGCAATAACCAACTGCACGTTGCGACCATTCGGACTCACTCGAATTACGTGGTAAGGCACTGTGCTCAGTGGCAGGTTCTTGTCATAGAGCTGCAGTTCATTGAAGCTCACTAATACCGGATCATTAATCTTGAGTACCATTGGGTGTTCAAGGCTAATGCTCAGTCCACGCTTCGAAATATCTAAGGTGTGTCCGTTCGCCGCTGCGCCATCTTGTGATGTAAGTTGCAACGGTGACTTAAATTGGTATCTCGGCTCTTTACGACGAGTCTGAGAGTCAAAGTAGATGCTTTGAATATTGCCGACGACAGTACGCGGGTGACGGAAGCGGTTCAATTCACTGCTTGGAATGCGTGGCTTTTCACTCAGAAGATAGTCCGCCGCACTTTCGTGATCGCCAATCTCTTGCAAGATTCCGCAATGCGTCAGTTGAGCTGAGCTTTGAGCCAGCGTATCCGAGTGTTTAGCTAATGCTTGTCGCTCAGTGTCTGAAAGTTCGAAAACCGAGAACTTGAACGCCTTCCAACTTTTACGTTTGCCACCGATGTGCCAGAACAGCTGTCTTTGTTCACGAGAGGCTTCAGGCAGCATCATTGAATAGAACAAGGTCTTGTTTTGGTGTTCATGGGTAAAAGAGTAGATAACGTTACTGGTTCCCTTCACTCCTGGTTTCGCCAACAGGTTCATACGTTGCTCGTTGAACAGGGTACCCAGCGCTTGTTGATTTCGTTCGTCGTGCCAATATTGCCATAATGGATGGTTGTTATCCGTCAGTAGGGCAAGCTTTAGTTCGCTGCCGCTGAAAAACAGGGGTAGGTTACAAGTATGCTTTAGATAGGTATGTTCGATTCCTCGAGTACGAGTTCGAATAATCCTATCTTGATTCTCATGGCTGGTTTTCTTACTGGTGCTATTTAAAGACTCATCGAGTAAGCGAGCCACAATATTGTTGTCGCTTACCTTGATGGTTCTTAGAAATTTGATCGCGTTGTTCTCATAAGATTCGTCGATACCCAAAACACGAAATTCAACCGCTTGGTTAACATCGTTTTCTTGGGACTTTTCGATAAGCTCTGAGAACTTAACGCTGATGATCTCGCCGAGGTTGTATCGAAAGGCGCTCGGTACTTTGAACTTTGCACCCGACGGGGAGATATCAACCGTTACACCATGTAGGCTTTGCCCTTTCGATGTGGTGATCTCGACCTGCGAGCTAATCTTGAGTCTGTTCTCTTGGCGTTTTAAGTCGTAACCTAGGTTAATAGCTTCCGCTTCGTACGGGCTATTGGCGCTAGTAATGTCGTGGTTACCTTGAGAAGATGTTTTAACAACGCTCAGAGGCTGAGTTCGCGGAGTCATTACTAACTCCCATGCGCCTTCTGTGTAACCTTTAAACTTTTTCGTACCACGTTGATATGCGTTTAAAGCGATATCATCGAGCCAGTGCTTACGGCCATCGAGAGTGAACTGACGACACTCATTATCAATACGCCCGCGTAAATCAATGCTCTTTGTACACGGAGCCATGATACGATTCAGTTCCATTTTAACGAGCAGCTTCAGAGACGGCGATTCCCCTTCTGTCATTTGAGAAAGAAGGAATTCGAAATCTTCGGCGTGGTAAGCCGGGATTAAACGTTCTGCTACAGATAGAATTTCAGATTGCTGCATACTTTTCTTGTTAGAATGGACGGTGCGTTTATGTTATCGACTAGTTTAAATCGATCTTTAAGTATAAGTGGTATGACTGCAACTTTTATTTTCATCCGTACGGTCAAATAAGTCACAAATTGACAACATCATTGTGTAATTGAGTAAATTATTGAGGTTTTATGGCGAAGGCAAAGCGAGCTTATGTGTGTAATGACTGTGGTGCCGATTTTCCACGTTGGCAGGGGCAGTGCAATGCATGTGGTGCTTGGAACACGATTACAGAAGTTAGGTTAGCCGCTTCACCTCAGGTCGCACGTAATGAACGATTGAGTGGTTATGCGGGCGGTGCAACTGAATCTTCGGTTCAAACGCTGTCAGAAATCGATCTGCAAGAAGTCCCACGTTTTAGCAGTGGCTTTAAAGAGCTAGACCGCGTACTTGGTGGTGGTGTCGTACCGGGTGCTGCGATCCTGATTGGTGGTAACCCGGGTGCCGGTAAATCAACGCTGCTATTACAAACCATGTGTCAGCTTTCTTCTCAATTACCGACTCTCTATGTAACCGGGGAAGAATCTCTGCAACAAGTCGCGATGCGTGCGTCTCGACTTGGATTGCCAAAAGAGCACCTAAAGATGCTCTCAGAAACGAACGTGGATAAGATTTGTCAGGTTGCAGAAAAAGAACAACCTAAGATCATGGTTATCGACTCGATCCAAGTTATGCACGTTGCGGATGTTCAATCTTCTCCGGGCAGTGTTGCACAGGTTCGTGAATCGGCAACCGCATTAACGCGCTACGCAAAACAGAATAACGTTGCTGTGTTCTTAGTTGGACACGTAACTAAAGACGGCACCTTAGCAGGGCCAAAAGTACTTGAGCACATTATTGACTGTTCTGTTTTATTAGATGGCGGAACCGATAGCCGTTTTAGAACGCTACGCAGCCACAAAAACCGTTTTGGTGCAGTGAATGAACTGGGTGTGTTTGCGATGACAGGCCAAGGGCTAAAAGAAGTCAGCAACCCATCCGCTATCTTCTTGTCTCGTGGTGAAGAAGAAACCTCGGGAAGTTCGGTGATGGTTGTGTGGGAAGGCACTCGTCCATTGCTTGTTGAGATCCAAGCGCTGGTGGATTATTCACAGCTGGCTAACCCACGTCGCGTCGCTGTCGGCCTAGAGCAAAACAGGCTTTCTTTGTTATTAGCGGTGCTGCATAAACACGGCGGCTTACAAATGGCTGACCAAGATGTGTTTGTGAATGTCGTCGGTGGTGTTAAAGTAACCGAAACCAGTGCTGATCTTGCGTTGGTGATGGCTCTACTTTCTAGTTTCAGAGACCGCGCATTACCAAAAGATGTGGTGGTATTTGGAGAAGTAGGCCTAGCGGGTGAGATTCGACCTGTACCGAGCGGACAAGAGCGTTTAAATGAAGCATTTAAACACGGCTTTAAGAAAGCGATTGTACCGGCGGCTAACATGCCTAAAGGTGGCATTCCAGGAATGCAGATCCACGGTGTGAAAAAATTATCGGAAGCAATTAATGCTTTTGATGAGTTGTAATTGAACTCACTTCAGCTACTCTATACAGCAGCAATTCAGCCTAACCTTAACGCCGATTAGGCTTTAGGTTAGCACTATAATTAACAATCATTTAGATTGTTACTACTGAGTGCCTTTTTCTATATGTTAGAAAAAGGCAAAGTTTTTTAGTCCCAAATGCATGCAAAGCTATCAGTCTTCACAGATTGTGATATACTCTGCGCGCATTTTATATCCTATTAACAGAGTAAGACAATGGCAGATTTATCGAAATACAGAAACATTGGTATTTTCGCGCACGTTGATGCGGGTAAAACAACTACCACTGAGCGTATCCTTAAGCTAACTGGTCAAATCCACAAGACTGGTGAAGTACATGATGGCGAATCAACGACTGACTTCATGGAACAGGAAGCTGAGCGCGGTATTACTATCCAATCAGCAGCTGTAAGCTGTTTTTGGAACGATCACCGTCTAAACGTTATCGATACTCCTGGACACGTTGACTTCACAGTTGAAGTATACCGTTCTCTTAAAGTTCTTGATGGCGGTATCGGTGTATTCTGTGGTTCTGGTGGTGTTGAACCTCAATCAGAAACTAACTGGCGCTACGCTAACGAATCAGAAGTATCTCGTCTGATCTTCGTTAACAAACTAGACCGTATGGGTGCAGACTTCTACAACGTTGTTGACCAAGTTAAAAACGTTCTAGGTGCAACTCCTCTAGTAATGGTTCTACCAATCGGCCGTGAAGACGAGTTCGTTGGTGTTGTAGACCTACTAAGCCGTAAAGCATACGTTTGGGATGACACTGGTCTTCCTGAAAACTACGAAATCAAAGATGTTCCAGCGGACATGGTTGATGACGTTGAGCAATACCGTGAAGAGCTAATCGAAACAGCTGTAGAGCAAGACGATGACCTAATGGAAGCTTACATGGAAGGTGAAGAGCCTTCTATTGAAGACGTTAAGCGTTGTATCCGTAAAGGTACTCGTGATATCGCATTCTTCCCAACGTTCTGTGGTTCTGCGTTCAAGAACAAAGGTATGCAACTTATCCTTGATGCTGTAGTAGATTACCTACCAGCACCAACTGAAGTTGACCCTCAGCCTCTAATGGATGAGAACGGTGAAGAAACTGGCGAACACGCTATCGTTTCTACAGATGAGACTTTCAAAGCGCTTGCATTCAAAATCATGGATGACCGTTTCGGTGCTCTAACTTTCGTTCGTATTTACTCTGGTAAACTGAACAAAGGTGACACGATTCTTAACTCATTCACTGGCAAGACTGAACGTGTTGGCCGTATGGTTGAGATGCAAGCTGATGACCGTAACGAACTAACTAGCGCACAAGCTGGTGACATCATTGCGATCGTTGGTATGAAGAACGTGCAAACTGGTCACACTCTATGTGATCCTAAGCACCAAGTAACGCTTGAGCCAATGGTATTCCCAACTCCAGTAATCTCAATCGCTGTATCTCCAAAAGATAAAGGCGGTTCTGAGAAAATGGGTATCGCTATCGGTAAAATGGTTGCAGAAGATCCATCTTTCCAAGTTGAGACTGACGAAGAGACTGGCGAAACTATCCTGAAAGGTATGGGTGAACTTCACCTAGACATCAAGGTAGATATCCTTAAGCGTACATACGGCGTTGACCTAACTGTAGGTGCTCCTCAAGTTGCTTACCGTGAAACTATCACTCAAGCAATTGAAGATAGCTACACGCACAAGAAGCAATCTGGTGGTTCTGGTCAATTCGGTAAGATCGATTACCGTATCAAACCAGGCGAAGCAGGTTCTGGCTTCAAGTTCAACTCTGTAGTTGTGGGCGGTAACGTTCCTAAAGAATTCTGGCCTGCAGTTGAGAAAGGCTTCGCATCTATGATGGAAAACGGCGTACTAGCTGGCTTCCCAACTCTAGACGTTGAAGTTGAACTTTTCGATGGTGGTTTCCACGCAGTCGATTCATCTGCTATCGCATTTGAAATCGCAGCGAAAGGCGCATTCCGTCAATCTATGCCTAAAGCTGGCGCGCAACTTCTTGAGCCAATCATGAACGTTGACGTGTTCACTCCAGACGATCACGTTGGTGATGTTATCGGTGACCTTAACCGTCGTCGTGGCATGATCAAAGATCAACAAGCTGGCGTAACTGGTGTTCGTATTAAAGCTGACGTACCTCTTTCTGAGATGTTCGGCTACATCGGTCACCTACGTACTATCACTTCTGGTCGTGGCCAATTCTCTATGGAATTCGCACAATACGCACCATGTCCAACTAACGTTGCTGACGAAGTGATTGCAAAAGTTAAAGCAGAAAAAGAAGCTGGTAAGTAATTAGCCCTTTTCTCAATTAGCTAAAAAAGCCCCGCAAGTGAAAGCTTGCGGGGCTTTTTATTGCTTGTAACATACTGCGAGATGCGAGATGCGAGA
>NZ_JBFRKQ010000030.1:0-19310 GCF_041469505.1 Vibrio sp. 10N.286.49.E11 | reverse complement strand
CGCGATGAACCTTTTTTTTGCTTACTTGTTAATAGGTTGTTCGCATTAACTCTCTGTTGCTATGGGTAAAAGTTATTTATTGTCGTCATTTATTGTTAATAAAAGGGAAAGATAAGTGTCATAACAGCCCTCTATGATCGCGATTCAAATTATGGAGGATATATGAATCGTAAATTTAATAAGCTGACATTATTACTGCCTATCGCGGTTAGTTCTGCTCTAGTAGGCTGTTCTCAACCAACATCACCAACGACTGCTACGCCATCTCAAACGTCACTTGATGCTTTTAGCCTTCAATGCCAATCCATCGAGCAACCAAGCGCTTCCAATGCTGAGGTAACTGGAATCAGCCTAGTTGGTCGTTCAATTGCCGACGCCCCGTTTGATACTTCTGCAGCCGAAATCGTCAGCTACGATTCATGTACCGACAAGCTTTATGTTGTGAACGCTCAAGGTCAGAAAGTTGATGTGTTATCAATGAACTCAGCTAGCGAACCAACATCTTCGGGTTCTATTGATCTTCAATCAGCGGCTGCGGCTTCGGGTATTAATATCGGTGCTGCGAACAGTGTATCGACTCATACAGGATTAGTTGCGGTCGCGATTGAGAATGCCGACAAACAACAAAACGGCATCATTGCACTTTATCGTTCAGACACGTTAGAGCTGATCACTACTTATACGGCTGGTGCATTACCGGACATGGTGAGCTTCTCGAAAGATGGTCGCTATATTGCCTCTGCAAATGAAGGTGAGCCGAATGCGGATTACAGCATTGATCCTGAAGGTTCAGTAACGCTGGTGGATTTAACCAATGGCCCTTTGCAAGCGACAGTCACTCAAATTGATTTCAACGCATTTAATCAAGGTCAGCCTCGCCATGCAGAACTGACTGACAAGGTTCGAATCTCTGCGCCCAATGCGACTGTTGCTCAAGATCTCGAACCGGAATATCTAACGTTTGCGGATAACGGAAAACTCTACGTTGCCCTTCAAGAAAACAACGCGTTGGCTGCGATTGATGTGGCGAGTGCGCAAGTGGATGCGATTCTTGGACTAGGCGGAAAGCCTTGGGATAACGCTAAGCTAGACGCGTCAAACAAAGACAAAAACATCGGTAATCTACAAAGCTACGCGATGTTAGAAGGCCTTTACATGCCAGATAGCATCACTAGCTACAGTGTTGAGGGCAACACCTACATCGTGACTGCGAACGAAGGTGATGGTCGTGAATATGGCATCAAGACTACGCAAGAAATGTGTGATGAGAAAGGTTTTGAGTGGGACGGTGACGATTATCAAGGCACAGAAAACTACACCACAGAAAAAGACTTTTGTATTGCTTATGTCGATGAAGTACGCGGCAAGAAGTTAGACGTTGATGCTAACCACCCATTAGCTGGAGCATTGAAAGACAACAAGCAACTTGCACGTCTTAAGGTGATTAAGCCACAAGGGACACTCGCTGCTGACCAAAAGGTTCAAGCATTCGGCAGCCGCTCGTTCTCTATCTGGGATGAGTCAGGCGAGCTAGTGTTTGATAGCGGCGATGATTTTGCTCGAATCGTACTTGAGCAAGATCCTGCAAACTTCAACAGCACCAATGATAACAACCAAAGCGGTGACGATCGTAGTGATGATAAAGGCGTAGAACCTGAAGCGATCGAAGTGGCTGAGATCAACGGCAAGCACTATGCCTTTATTGGACTTGAGCGCCAAGGTGGCATCATGGTTTACGACGTAACACAGCCTAAGAACGCAAGTTTCATCAGCTACTTGAACAACCGAGACTTCACACAACCAGTGTGCACTAAGGTTGATGAAGACGGTGATTGCGACAACGATACTTACAACTTTAAAGCGGGTGACCTAGGTCCTGAATCAATTAAGTATTTTACGCGTTCAGGTAGCCACTTTATCGCTGTCGGCAATGAAGTGAGCGGTAGCACATCAGTTTACCGCGTTGAGTTCTAATCTCGCTTACTGCTAGCAATTAGATTGAATCAAAATAAAAGCGCCACAACTTGTTAAGTCGTGGCGCTTTTTTAGTTCATCGCTGATTTAGTCGCGATAGCAAAGGCCTATGGCTGTTGCTTAGTTGGTGCTAGAGCAATCTCACGGATACATACGTTCTGTGGTTGTTGGTAAGCGAATGATACAGCGCGAGCAATATCGTCAGCTGCCAATACACCGCCCATGTCTTCTTTCCAAGAATCGTAACCGTCTTTGATCTCTTGAGATGTAGTGTGAGACAGAAGCTCAGTCTCAACAGCACCCGGTGCGATAGTAGTAACACGAACATTTGAAGCTGCTACTTCTTCACGAACGTTCTCAGAGATAGCGTGTACCGCGAACTTAGTACCACAGTAAGCAGCGTGGCTTGGGAATGTTTTCTTACCCGCAATTGAGCTGATGTTGATGATAGTACCTGTGTTGCGTTCCATCATAGGAGCAAGTACAGACTGCATGCCGTTTAGAAGACCAATCACGTTTACATCGAACATTGTCTTCCACTCCTGTGCGTCTTGAGTATCAATTTGACCAAGAAGCATTGCGCCAGCGTTGTTGATAAGCGCATCTACAAGACCAAACTTCTCTTCACCTTGTGCGATTGCTGCATCAAAAGACGCTTTGTCTGTTACGTCTACTTTCACTGACAGTGAATTTGGTAGGTTCAGTGTTTCAAGGCGGTCAATACGGCGAGCTAAAAGTAGCAGAGGGTGACCTTCATCGCTTAGACGACGAGCGATTGCTTCACCAATACCAGAGCTTGCACCTGTAATTACGATTAGTTTTTTCATTTTATTTCCTCTGTACTTTAATTGCGTCGGTTGGCTACGACGTATTGTTTAAGTGCATTCGAATCAAGTGCTTGTTGCCTTGCTTCGTTGCGATGGAGGTATATTAAGGAAAATAGCATTGTTGATATATAGCGCTTTACTTGAAACACTGTTGCTGTGGTGCAACAATAAAAGTGTCTATCTCATAACCTCACTAGTAAGCTGGCGGCCATGCTCAATCAAATTAACCTGTCTGATATTCGTTCTTTCGTGCTGATCGCTCGTTTAGGTAATTTCACCAAAGCGGCGGAGGAGTTGGATGTGTCTCGTTCCCACGTATCACGCCAAGTGAGTAGCCTAGAAAAGCAGATGGGTGTGACACTGTTTATCCGCACCACTCGAACCTTAAGGTTGACTCACGCAGGGCAAGATCTGTACGCGAGATGTGAACAAGCCTTAGATAATATAGACCAAGCCTTGATTGCTGCTGTGGATGACGTCGAAGAAGTACGTGGCGACATAAAAGTAAACTGTGTTGGCGGTTATCTGGGCGAGGTGATCATCGCGGATCTGGTCAATGAGTTCATGCAACTCTACCCAGACATCAGCATCAGCCTTGATTTCAGTAGTAACCGAGTCGACTTGATTGAAGACGCGTTCGATATCGCATTTCGTATGGGAAGCCTTGAAGATGCGGGCTTTATCGCGAGAAAGCTTTTGGACATCGAGATGGGAACGCTCGCAAGCCCTGAATATTTTGCTCGCAAAGGAAAGCCAAACCATCCTAAAGATCTCATTCACCATGACTGCTTAACGGGGTCTGTGCGTAAGTGGAGCTTTCAAGCTTTGGATGACACCAAGAAAACAGTCGATGTCCATGTCACGGGTAGGCTGCAATGTAAGAATGGGCGAGTGTTAGTACAGGGCGCGAAATCGGGCAACGGAATTATTCGTGTACCAACCATCTATTGCTTGCAAGAGATCAATGATGGGCAATTGGAGCAGGTGTTTAATGAGTGGATAGTGCCGAAAGTGGACTTTTCAGCGATCTATCATCGAGACCGCTATCAACCGAGCCGAATTCGAACCTTCATTGATTTTGTGAAAGGCCGTTTTGAGCAAATGCCAGTCAGCTAAATAGTGCGTGCTGTCCATTATTTGGAATAGAGTGGATTTGCTTGGGCTTACATCTCGTCGATTTCGTTTTGTAGACTTTCCAGTTGATCCAGAATCAGTAAGAACTTCTCACCAAAGGGCGTCACTTGATATTCAACTCTTGGTGGGAGTTCGTTGAACATCTGCTTATCCAAAATCCCAAACTCAACATTTCGCTTCAAGCATTCATTCAATACTTTGGTCGATAACCCTTCGACCGAGCGCACCATTTCACCGGGGCGATTAATGCCATTTGCCAGTAATTGGTAAACCGTTAGCGACCATTTACAGCCGTAGATGGTTTCGACCATACGAGCGGAACGCTCTGGTGCCGATTTTCTTGAAAAAAAGTTTTCCTGATTTTTCATAAAGATGTACCAATAAGTACCTACCTAACCGATTTGTACTTACTATTCATAGTGTTAGTTCAAAGCCTAAGATTACCACGTTCACATGACTTAGGAGATAACAAAATGAACTTCACTAAAAATGGTATTGCAGTCGTAATTGGTGGCACAAGCGGCATGGGCTTTGAAACAGCGAAGCAGTTAGTCGCTCAAAACATCCATGTGTTGGTGGTCGGCAATAACCCAACTAAGTTAGATAAAGCGGTGTCAGAGCTGCAATCGCTCGGTCATGCTTCAGGCTGGCAAGCTAACCTTTATGATGATGCAAGTGTGTCTCGTCTTATTACGCATTTAGAGTCGCTCGAAGAAGGTATTGGTTACCTTGTGAATGCGGCTGGTTACTTCAACCCTAAAGCGTTTATTGAACACCAAGAATCTGATTACGAGCAATACATGCAGCTCAATAAAGCAACCTTCTTCATCACTCAAGCTGTCAGCAAGTTGATGATCAAAAACGGTGGCGGAAACGTGGTAAATGTAGGCTCTATGTGGGCCAAACAAGCTATTAGAGCGACACCATCCTCTGCGTATTCAATGGCAAAAGCTGGCTTGCACGCTTTAACACAGCACATGGCGATGGAGCTTGCGGACTACAACATTCGCGTGAATGCGGTTTCTCCTGCTGTTGTTAAAACGCCGATTTACGAATCTTTCATCAAACCTGAAGAAGTGGATCAAGCGCTAGAAGGCTTCAACGCGTTCCATCCTATTGGTCGAGTAGGTTTGCCGAAAGACATCGCTAATAGCATCTCTTTCCTACTGTCAGACAGTGCAGATTGGGTAACGGGTGCAATCTGGGATGTTGATGGCGGAGTGATTGCTGGCCGCAATTAATTAGGATTCTTTTTAGGTGGCTATCGCGCAGGCAAAATAGCAGCGAGATAGCCTCCTTGATCAGTATTCGCGTAGAATAGAAACGAGAAAGACAACAATAATAATTAAAACGATAACAAGAGTAAGGTCGCCATTATGTTCAATATGGACTTTTCAAAGAGACTGGTTATAGAAACCGAGACATTAGATTGGGTCGCAAGCCCTGCTAAAGGGGTTTGGCGTAAGCCACTTGAAAGAGAAGAGAAAGAATCGGGCCACACGACCAGCGTGGTGAAGTACGATCCTGACTCTTCGTTTTCTGAGCACCCACATCCGCAAGGTGAAGAGATCTTCGTATTAGAGGGTGTGTTCTCTGATGAAACCGGAGATTTCCCAGCGGGCACTTATATCCGTAATCCGCCGGGCAGCGCGCATTCCCCATCCAGCAAAAATGGCTGTACGATCTTGGTTAAGCTCAACCAATTTGACGCGAGAGACTTAACTCAAGTTCGTATTAATACTTTGGAAACAGAATGGCTTCAGGGTATTGGCGGCTTACAAGTGATGCCACTGCATGAGTTCGAACACGAGCATGTCGCGTTAGTGAAGTGGCCGGTTGGCGAACGTTTTCAGCCGCATCGCCACTTTGGCGGTGAAGAGATATTTGTACTTTCTGGCACCTTTAAAGACGAACATGGTGAGTATCCAAAACACACATGGATGCGCAGCCCACACATGAGTGAGCATTTTCCTTATGTGGAAGAAGAGACGGTTATCCTAGTGAAAACAGGGCATCTGCCACTGATATGATGATTATCTCGATAAGTAAAATAGAAAGCCGCTTACTAAAAGTCAGCGGCTTTCTGCTTTCTAGTGCCTATTGAGCTTACCTAATACACATTTGAGCATTAGTAAGCAACACCAATACGTTGGCGCGGGAACTTGCCAGCTTCGAGCTCATCAATCATCGCAATAGCGTAATCGCTGACTGAAATTTTGCTGTTACCATCCTCGTCGGTGAGCAGTTGATCGCCACCAGTGCGGTAGGTCGATAGTTTCTCGCCCGGGAATATTTCTGCGGCAGGGCTAACGAACGTCCAGTTAACTTCGCTATTAGATTGCTTGAACACTTCAAGAGCTTCGCCCTGTGCTAGCGCTTCATTTTTGTAATCCGCAGGGAAGTCAGGAACAGTCACTAGCGGTACGTTTGGCGCTACTTCTAATGAGCCAGCTCCGCCAACCCAAAGTAGGCGATCGATACCGATGCTCGGTAATGTTGCCAGCAATTTAGTCGCAGTGTTTTTTACGATGTCGTGATTACCCAGAGCACGTCCGCCAATCGAAGTAATGACTGCATCAACGCCGGATAGTGCGTTTGCTAGACTTGCGGCTTCATCTTGTAAATCAAATGAACGAACCTCAACATCGCTAATCTCTACACGGCTTGCATCTCTTACAACAGCAACGACTTCGTGTCCGCGATCTTGAGCTTCTTGAGCGATGTGACTACCAATCCAACCTGATGCACCTAATACTGCAATTTTCATAATGTCTCTCCAATTATCTAATTTATTGAGTCTGTTTCTCGACAGCCATTGCAGTCTAATAGCTCACTAGGTTGCGATAAATATCATAAAATGATGTAGATTGTATCTATGTAGCTAGCTAATAGGTTTTATTCAGTGGATAAGGGAAAGTGTGATGGACAGGTTGACGGCGATGCGTAGCTTTGTTGAAGTCGCAAATTGCGCCAGTTTTACTCAAGCAGCAGAGCATTTGGACATGAGCCGTTTACAGGTTTCACGGCATGTTCAAGAGATCGAAGGGTGGTTAAAACAAAGGCTTCTGCACAGAACGACTCGTAAGGTAAGTTTGACGACAGCAGGGGAGATTGCGCTACAACGTTGCGAAAAAATACTCCATGAAACGGCGGAGCTAGAAGTCACTGCACTTAATCAAACCGATGCTCTTTCCGGAACCATTCGAATAGCAGCCCCAATTGGCTTGACTCAACATATGCTGTTGAGTGTGGTTGAACAGTTCACAGAGCTTCATCCCAGTATCACGGTAGAGCTATTTGCTTCTGACCATTTTGCTCAGCTGGTGGATGATAGAATCGATATTGCGCTGCGCTATACCGATCAACCTGACGATAGTTTGATTGCTCGAAAGCTAATGGAAATTGATTCGGTGGTGTGTGCCTCACAAGACTACCTAGACAAACACGGTGAACCTGAAACGGTTGAAGCGCTTAGACAACACAATTGTTTTCGTCATTTGAGTGTCTCTAAGTGGGATTTTGTTAAGGACAATCAACACTATTCAGTTGAGGTGTCTGGCACTATCAAGGCTAATGATGTTGGAGTGCTAACTCGCGCCGCACAGCACGGGAAAGGGGTAGTTCGTTTACCTTGTGACTTAGCCAACCCACTGATTGCGAATGGCAAATTGATACGAATATTGGATGAGTTTGTTTCACCGAGTAGTGTGCTGTGGGCGGTGTATTTGTCTCGTAGTTATCAGCTGCCGGTTGTTCGTCAGTTCATTGATTTTGCCGCAGAAGCTTGGTCTAGCGATATCAAATCTGGCGATGTTTGAAACTTCATAGACAATGATACATAGCGATAGAATTTTAAAAGCTCATAAATACAAAAATCCGATATCAATGGTGATATCGGATTTGAACTCAATAATTCAGAGTTCCAGCACGCTCTCCTCTCACGAAGTCTTTACATGTAATGATGTACGGATAATCGGGTATTTATTACCTTTTCGTTTACGTCTGGTAAAGGCTGATACAAGCTTCTCGTAATGTCGGATAATACTTGGTCGTAAACTTGCGACACGACGCTAGAGATATCACTGGTTAATTCGTACATGCTATCTGCCGGTTGGGTCGCTTCGTTACTTGATGCGATCTCTGAGAGTGCATGCATCGCTCGCGTACAAACCGGTGACCCACTACTAAGAGGGCAGATAATCGATAACTGGTTGAGTTTTCTGTGTGTCTGAGAGGCGTAGAATTTGAATCTCGCGTACTCCTCAGGCTTCTCCATATCAGGGATACACATTCGTAATTTGGCCAGGATCTCCATGCAATCTAAGATCTGTTGCCAATTCATGTGGTACTCACGGCTCATGTCTTCACGCTCAGACTGAATTAGCCAGATGATCATTACTTCATCCATCAAGAACATGCTATGGCGAATTGTTTTGCCATGAATCGATTGGTTACGCACCAAGCTACGGTTTTGCCAGTCGCTGTGCATAGCGATGAGCTTGAGGTGATAGATGCGATACATAGGGCGGCTGTCAAACGACACATGGGATTGAAGCAGCTCAGATACCTCAAGTATGTTGTCGTAAATCTCGTTCACTTTGCGAATCGAGTCGCTAGACAACTTATAAGCTAGAGCATAGTGCGTTGCCGCGCGATGTTTGCGTGATAACAACAATAATTCTCTAAGCAGAACTAAGGTTTCAAACCTGTGTGATAGCGCTGTTTGTCTCTTCCTTGAGAAATGAAACAGGGCCGCAAGTACTAATAGGGATAAACCCACTGAAATAACTACAAACATATTCAACTCCTAATATTTGTATACCTACTTAGTGGTAGTGCAGACACCATGCCAAAATAAATAAGTGTTATATTTCATTGATTTATGATTTTTCTCAAATTATGGATGATCAATCATGGTGCATGACTTCACCATTCGAGTGAATGTTTCTCATATTTTGCAGGATTTTTTGAGAGGTTACGCTTTTCTAACGATAGGTTGGGGAGGTTTCGGTAAGTAGAGACACTTTGGCGATCCATTTCAGGCTCGTTTCAAGCTACGGAAATTAAAAAGGCCTCACCCTATATACTTTTAACTAGAAAAAGCAGTAAGAGTGAGACCTTTCAATGTTCATTTCTGAGTTTCGTTAGCTTAAGAGCTAAGCGTTTAGCACTAAACGTTACGCAAGCTTAAGGTCGAACTCAGTGCGGTACATCACCATGTCTTCAATGGTCAGTACTGGCATGTTGTGTAGTTTGCCGAAAGCAACGATCTCTGGCGCTTTTGCCATCGTACCATCCGGATTGGTTACTTCACAAAGTACACCGGCAGATTGAAGACCAGCCATTTGCATAAGATCTACTGTACCTTCTGTGTGGCCGCGACGAGCAAGTACACCACCTTTACGAGCACGCAATGGGAATACGTGGCCAGGGCGAGCAAGGTCAGTAGGCTTAGCTGTTGGATTTGCAGCTGTCTTGATCGTTGTTACACGGTCAGCAGCAGAAACACCGGTCGTTACACCTACTTTCGCTTCGATAGTTACTGTAAACGCAGTTTGGTTTGCGCTGTTGTTATCAACAACCATAGGCGGAAGTTCAAGTTGGTTTGCTTGTTCGTCAGTTAGACACAAGCACACGATGCCGCTGCATTCACGGATCATTAACGCCATTTGAGCATTGGTTAGGTGTTCTACTGAGTAGATGATGTCGCCTTCGTTCTCACGATCTTCATCGTCAAGTAAAAGTACGCCACGACCTTCGCGTAGAGCTTGCAGTGCGTTTTCAACGCGAGTGATTGGTTCGCCAAATTCGGCAAGTAGTGAAGACTGATTCATGGTTAAACTCCTAAAATATCACCAGAATCAGGGCTGTATGAGGGATCTCAACGAGCACAACAAAGCCAACTCATTACAAGTCGGTTCATCATGGTTTTATCCAAAACGAAATGCACACGTCTGAGTTGGAGGCATGAACCCAATAAACAGGTGCGCCTTTCCAACTTAAACGAGTGTGTTTCCATTCTCTCTCATCCGGACTATAACCGTCGGCTCTGGCATCTCACCAGATCTGCTGACCTCGACGAATCGAGCGCTCGCGGGCTTATCTTTAGATTTTGCTAAGGACATACCGCCGGTGGGGAATTTCGCCCCGCCCTGAGAATAAAAATTAATAATTTGTTTTGCTTTGAAAGCAGACCAGATGGTAATCCTTTCGATAGTGGATTTAAAGGACTGACAGCAAAGTTTTTCAGATTCTGGCCTTATAATCCGGTAAGTGTTCACTTTATCGGCAGACCTTAGCGTGTGGTGTATAGCGGTGCGCAGGCTATGTTAGTGGGTTTTGATGTCTATATGTACACAAGTGGATGGTCTGGATTATTGGTGATGGCGTGACAGTTCATCAGCTCAATACTTAAGAGGCCCTTTAATCGATTATTGTTACACCATGACGGCTTACTGACCGTTTTGACATAAAATTGATATTGGCGATGCTAAGCTGCGATAGCATCCGACCACTTTATCTCAAAGATCTTAGCCATGACTTCTCTGTTCTCTAACAAATCCAAAGGCTTATTACTGCTCGTTTTAAGCTTGTATTCTCTAGTGCCTTTTTTGATCTTTGGATCTGACTTCGACCTTGGAAGTGCTGTATTGCCTTTCTATGGTGCAGTGATGACATTCGTGACTTATTCAGCGGGTAATCAAGGGTTCCTAATCACACTCGCGATTCTCTCTTTGTTGGTGCTGACATTAAAGTTCTCAAAAGCAAAGCTAGTGAGCCTTTGTTTGCAGCTTGGTATTTTATTGGTGTTAAGCTTTGCAGCAAAGACATTCCTTAAATCATCAACGGAGAGTCCACGCCCATATACTGAGTACTTAGTTACCCAAGAAGTGGTTGATATGCCAGAGCTGTTTTACGAGCTGCCTTTGGTAGAAAAAAATGCCGCGATTGAATCTGTGCAAGATAAGGTCAGCGAGTGGCGAACTCGTCATTGGCATGGCGAAACGGATTACTCTTTCCCATCTGGACACATGATCTTTGTCGGTGTGTGTTTGGTATTCTTTGGCGGATTGTTCCTAGAGGCGAAACGCTTTTATCTAGTCGGCGGTTTGTTGGTTTGGGCTGGTGGTGTCGCCTATAGCCGTGTTTGGCTTGGCATGCATCGACCTGAAGACTTGGCGGCGTCTATCGCCTTTGCGGGTTTAATTTATTTATTAGTGCCACTGGTGCCAACGCAAAAAATAGAACCGTTATTGCCTAAGTTCCTCAGAACGGATTAAACATTTAAGAAGAGCTTCGCTGTTAAAAGCAACTTAGTTCTTAATAGCAAGTTAGTTCCCCCAAAGCAATTTGGCTTTCGTTTAGCAAGCGGAATCTCTGGCTATTGATTGAGCCCGAGTTCTGCTTGTTTCTTTTTGGTTAGTCCCAAAGAGACGATTCGGTGAGACTCCGTGAGGTAGTATCTCAACTCGCCATCCCTTTCTGGTGTGCTCTCAAACAGCTGAATCCACTTCATTCCGCGTGAAGCAAAGTAGGGGGCAGGTTTATACCCTGGCTCTTCTTTGAGAAAATCGAAATTCCGATCAGATGCCTTGAAGATAAATGCAGGCTCGTCGTTTGGTCCCCAACCTCCAATCGCAAACACCTTGCCTCCCACTTTCCAAACGTGAGAGTTATTCCACTGCATCACGTAGCTGGTGGCTGCTTGTGATTCACAGAATGCATTGAACTCGTCGTATGTCATAGAACGCCCTTTCATAATTTGGTGGTGGATCTGTGTGTTTGTTGTTTTATCGATGTTTCTGCTTCTAGCTAGCTAAGCCTTGCCAAATAGCAGTGAAGCCGCTGATAGAACATAGTAACAAAGAGCCGATACGTATCTTCTCT
Source organism: Vibrio sp. 10N.286.49.E11 (assembly GCF_041469505.1). Taxonomy (NCBI): domain Bacteria; kingdom Pseudomonadati; phylum Pseudomonadota; class Gammaproteobacteria; order Vibrionales; family Vibrionaceae; genus Vibrio; species Vibrio sp. 10N.286.49.E11. The sequence continues at coordinate 7,488 of NZ_JBFRKQ010000030.1, read as the reverse complement.
TTAGGAATGCTTTGCGTCGTCAATAACGCTACCTTGTAACCCAACCAAGCGGCAGGAAGTAGCGGGATTGTGATGATCAAATGGTGCATCGTGAAGAAGCCAATTGGGATCTGTACCAGTAATGAAATGATAGAACTAAACACAAAAAACGCAGATAGGTTACCACGAAGTTGATTGGCATCTTGGTGTTGAAGTAGGAGTGCCATTGGCGGCCCACCAATACCAGAGCTGGTACCGAAGAAGCCTGAGAAGAATCCCGCGATACCCATTTTGGCAGGCGTCGGTTCTAACCTAAACGGCAGTAAGCTAACAATCACGGCGAATACAACCAATAAGCCCAACCATAGTGATAACACGCTCGTTGAAACCATCACTAACAAAGCGCCACCTGCCAGTGACCCCGGAATGCGGCCCAGCAATGCGATTTTTAATCCGCCAATAGAGATATTTGCTCGATGTTTAAAAGCGTTGAATAACGAGATAAACAGACCGATTAAACAGATAGGTGCAGGTACATAATCAGGAGAGACCAAAAACAGCAGTGGAGCTGCAACAATGGCCAAACCAAAGCCGATTGCGGTTTGCACAAATGAGCCGACAAAAATAAGTGCCATTGCGATAAGGACAGTCTGATCCATGTATTCCATAAGCCTGCGGATTAGTTTTAAAGGAGCGGGTGGATACTATAAATGAAAACTAAAATAATAGTCTTATTATTCAGTGAGCTTTATGCCAGTTTCGCTAGTTATAATTTCTACTATAACGACCAACAAAAAAGCGAGTGAGTATCTCAGGATGCTTCCTTTCAATACTCACTCGCTTTATTGGAACGACTTGTTTACGCTAGTGGGGGAGTCAGCATAAAACGTTAAGCCATTGCCAATTTCAGTCGCTCAATGGGCTTGTCATTGATTGGTAAATGGATAAGTGCTGCTGCAAATGCCAGCACCACCGTTGACCACCAGATTGGCTCGTAAGAACCGTAGTAATCGTAAATACGACCACCCACCCAAGCGCCTAAGAAGCTACCCACTTGGTGAGTAAAGAATACCAAGCCGTACAACGTTGATAGGTAACGGGCACCGAAGATCTGACGAACTAAGCCAGACGTTAGCGGAACTGTACCCAACCAACAGAATCCAATGGCCGCACCGAAGATAGCCGCGGTTGATTCAGTCACAGGCAGAGTCACAAACGCACCGATAACCACAGTACGCACTAAGTACAGTGCAGACATAACGTGGCGTTTGCTGAACTTGTCGCCCATTACACCCCAGAAGTAAGACCCGAAGATGTTGAAGATGCCAACGTAAGCCAGTGCCATTGCAGCGCTGCTCGCGGGTAGGTCTTTATCTGCTAAATAGCTCGGTAAGTGCGTTGCGATAAACATTACGTGGAAACCGCACACGAAGAAGCCCGCGTGAATCAACCAGTAACCTTTGTGAGCAAACGCTTCAGACAACGCTTCTTTGAGTGTTTGGTTCTCTTCAGCTTGCGCTTGTTTGTTTGAGGCTGCTTTAGGCGCTCGCATGAACAGCGCAAAAGAGATCATCAAACAACACAGTACGCCAAACACTTGCATCGCACTCTGCCAGTCAAATTCATTCAGCATGTATTGTGCGCCCGGAATTACCGCGAACATACCAAATGAACCTGCAGCCGTGGTTAAGCCAAACGCCTTAGCCGCGTGCTCTGCTGGTACAACTTTCGCTACTGCGCCAAGCACGATCACGTAACTTGTCGCACTCAAGCCAAGACCAATCAGTGCGCCTAACGAAACGTAAAGCATGCTCGATTCGGTAGAAATTGAGGTAAGAAGTAAACCCAAACCGTAAGCACATGCGCCAGCAATAATGATGCGTCTTGCTCCCCATTTGTCAGCGGCCATACCAACAAAAGGTTGGAACACACCGAACAATAAGTTTTGTAGAGCAATAGAGAAGCTGAAAAACTCTCGACCCGTGCCGAAATGCTCTGAAATTGGCATCATGAAAATGCCGAATGATTGTCTGATCCCTAGACTGATAATAAGTGTGCCTATCCCTAGCCATACCAGTAAAGGAAAACGGAAAATGCTCATTCTAATACTCTTAAATTAATGGTGGTGATGTGAGTGGTCTTGCGCTGACATGTGTTGGTCAGTCATCTCATGGTGATGTTCGTGCCCAGAATGATCATGCCCTGACTGCTGGTGGCAACCACTGCTTACGGCATGCTGAGCCAAGAGATCAATCAATGGCTGACTGTGATGCACAATAACCAAACTAATGACGAGGAATAACGTCATTCTGGCAAGTTGGGCAAAAAGAGATTGTGAAAACATACGGTGTTGACATGCGCTCAATGTTGTAAGAAGTCGCGCATCATAGTGATGAGTCGGGTATGTATCAAATGACCATTTGTGATGTAGTCTATGCGTTTTATGCATAGATTGTCGCTTGATTGGAATTGGTATAAAACGCGCTCAATAAATAAGAAAACTTGAAGCTCGTTAGTTAATAGAAACAAGTATCTAATTAAGAATGAAAGTCTAAATTAAGGCTTATAACTAGCTGTTTAATTTAAAGTTTCACAAAGCTGTAAAAACTAATATACAAACTAATCACTAAGCAACATTGCTCGTTCACTCGACTTATCTGTCAAACATCGTAAATTTGGGCATAAATCGTTTCAAGACTACTGAAACGCGATGTTAAAAGATTCAGGGAGAGTCATTCACATGGATAAAGATCATAATCTTCGCGAAAACTTACTGGCACTGATCTTAGGTAGCGCATTGGTTTCACTCGGCGTTATCTTTTTCAACCAAGTCGGTTTGCTCACCGGGGGCACGGCTGGTCTAGCGATCTTCATTACCAAAGTAACAGATTTGAGCTTTGGCCAAGTATTCTTCGCACTTAACTTACCTTTCTATATTTTGTCGGTTGCTCGTATGGGCTGGCGCTTCACAATCAATACGTTTATCGCGGTTTCGATTGTTTCGTTCGCCGTGGATCACTTGTATCACGTGATTCAAATTGCCGAAATTCATGCATTGTATGCAGCTTTACTTGGTGGTGGCTTGATTGGTACCGGCATGCTGGTGATTTTCCGTCACAAGATGAGCTTAGGTGGCTTCAACATTCTGGCGTTGTTCTTACAAGAACGTTTTGGAATTCGAGCAGGTAAGGTTCAGATGGCATTAGACTGCACGATTGTTGTGCTTTCTCTGTTCATTGTTGATGTGTCATTGGTTCTTCTGTCTGTGCTTGGTGCGATAGTCACCAACTTGATTCTAGCAATGAATCATAAACCGGGGCGCTATCAACCTGTGGTAAAAGCGGAAGCAGCATAGTTCGGTTCGCTCAAGCTCTAGACTTGCTTAAGTAAAGAGTGATTTGCAGATTATGAAAACAACAAAGCCAGCATTAATTGCTGGCTTTGTTCTATTGAAATAACGGATTCGATGTAACGATTAACACTTGCCGCAGCTGGCGTTCGGCTTAAGCTCGCAATCAATCACATTGCCTTGTTGATCAAGGGACAAGTTACAACACTCTTCAAACAGGTTCTTAAGATCAGCACGGCTTTTTTGCACGCGGGATTTAACCGTTGAATAGCTGACGTTCTGCGCTTCTGCGATCTCTTTTTGGCTTTGGCCTTTGATGTCGACCGCAAGCAGTAGCGATGAACTTTGTTCTGGCAATGCCTGAATAAAAGGTTCAATACACAATGAAAGTTTCTGCTTAAATTCAGAGTCGTGGTCTAAATCGGTAAACCACAGATCTTCAGCATCAATTTGGCTATCACGTTGTTGGCGTGCATGCTTACGGTAGAAGTCGATAATGGTGTTGTTGGCTAACTGGAACAGCCAAGCCTTAACACTGCTAGCATCTTGTACCTTATCTAAGTTCTGATAGGTCTTAATCAAGATATCTTGGAGCAAGTCGTCTACATCCGCAGAGTTGTTGACCTTTGAATGCAGGAATGACTTTAATGCTTGCTGATACTCGGCCCAGACTTGTTCGAGCTTCAAAGGTGCATTAGTTGCACTGTTCATTTACGCAACATTCGTCTTGTAAGAAATCAATCACACCTTCTAGGCACTCATACTCCGCCACGCAGAATAGAGTTCTTCCTTCTCGTCTTTGGCTGATTAGGCCCGCAGACGCCAAGCTTGATATGTGGTGAGACAAGGTAGAACCGGGAATGCCTAGCTCTTCTTGTAGGCCGCCAACTGCAATGCCTTGGTAGCCAGCTTTAACGACACTCTTATAAATGGTTAGGCGAATAGGGTGCCCCAACTCTTTAAGTGCTTTCGCAACGACTTCTAAGTTCATATTAACTCCTCAAGATTTAATTTCGATGTTAGTCGAAATGTATGTCGAATTCAAATTTAAAAACGGTGTCTGTGTAAGTTATTGAAAAACTGTGTTTTCGAAAATCATTTCGATTTTTATCGAAATAATGCTTGTTCTGGAGCTGTTTATTTTCATAATTCGAGAATATTCGAAATTAAGGGTTGGTTACTTTTCTCATAGAGCCCGACCTTCAATCCAGTTTGGAGTTAATTATGAGCAATGAAATGTTAACAATGCTGAAAGACGCACTTGATATGTTCGCTTTCTTAGCAGTAGAGCTAATTATCCTTTTCTTAGCGATCAGCTACATTGTTGGGATTCTTCAAGAGTTCCTTACACCAGAAAAGATTCAATCTATCCTGAGCTCACGTAATGGTAAGGGTTATGTAGTAGCAGCACTACTGGGTGCAATTACACCTTTCTGTTCATGTTCGACCATTCCTTTCTTAAAAGGATTGCTGCGTGCAAGAGCGGGTTTCGGTCCAATGATGGTGTTCCTATTTGGTAGCCCACTATTGAACCCAGTGATCATTGGTTTGTTTGTGATTACCTTCGGTTGGCAAGTTGCTGTGTTCTACTTCCTTGTAGCAATGACGGTGTCTGTAGTGGCTGGTTACGCACTTGAGAAGCTTGGCTTTGAGCGTTACGTAAAACCTGAAGCGTATGAATCAACAGGTTCAGCTTCAAGCTGTGGCACTAGCTGTGGTGACTCTGCTCCTAAGAAAGCAGCACCGGTTAAAGCAGAATCTTCATGTGGTACAAGTGCATGTGGCGAACCCGCACCCGTAATGGCGAAAGAGACATCTTGCTGCGATTCTAAAAAAGAAGAGCCACAAGTAACGGTTTCATGCTGTTCAGCGGATGGAAGCGCAACAGCTGAAATCGTAGAGAAGAAAGAACCTAGCCGTTGGATGAGAATTTGGTTCTCAACTTGGAAAGATTTTAAACAAGTTTTCCCTTACCTAATGATGGGTATCGCGATTGGTTCATTCATCTACGGCTTCATTCCTACAGACCTTATTGCACAGTACGCTGGTGAAGGTATGTGGTATGCGATTCCAGTAGCAGCCGTGATTGGTATTCCACTGTATATTCGTGCTGAAGCGGTAATCCCACTAAGTGCAGCTCTAGTACAGAAAGGCATGGCGCTGGGTTCAGTTATGGCATTGATCATTGGTAGTGCAGGTGCAAGTTTGACGGAAGTTATCCTGCTTAAATCAATCTTCAAGAACCAAATGATTGCAGCATTCCTATTCGTTATCCTAAGCATGGCGATGGGTGCAGGCTTCCTATACAGCTTCATCTTTGGTTAATCAGGTCTGATTTCGAGATAACACCATCGATACGAAAATATAGCTAATAAAAAAGAGCTCACCTTGTTGAGCTCTTTTTGTTTAGCTTATCAGTCCGGAGGCTAGAAACCGCGAATATCCAGCTCATTATTGATCAATACAACGCACTGAGAAGCAAACAGCATGTTCGGGCCTAAGCTGATCTTTTCTGTTCCTAAGCGCTTTAAGCTGTTGTAGCTTTTCTTCGGCATTGGGATGTGGTCAGTCAGAAGGAAACATGGGTTTTCCGCAATCTCTGCATCACGGATAAAGTCGCCTTTTTTATCCATCATGTACAGCTGGTGGTCTTCAGCCAGTTCTTTGACTAGTTTTTCAAAGCTCATAGTGCGAACGACGATTCCCGGTTCAACCTGACGAGTCTGCTCTTTGGTCATACCTTGAGAAGCATCAACCGCTCTTACTACCGCTGATAACAATGCCGATTCATGAAAGCCACCAATGTTGGTGATCTCATTTGAATCGAAAGTGATCGTACGTGAAAAGTCTTTAGTACTTTCTAATACAAGGTGTACGGTGACATTCTCACGGTGAGATTGAGCAACGAAGATCGTGTTCATCAGAGTATGAGCCAGAATCTCAGTATGAGCATCTTGCCCAACACCTTCTAAGATAAGTTTGCTCTCTGTAGGGGCTGCGCGAGCGCGTAATACAAATGAACGCATGGAATGTACCTTGTCAGTATGTGATAAAGCGAAACGGGCTTTATCAACATGAATTGATGAATAACCAAAATTGTGGCGGTATGTAACTCTTTTCTATTAATGAAGTCAAATAGAGTTGCGTATAGCGCCAACCAGAAGAACTCTGCGTATTAAATAGAGAATGACCACATTACAAGATGGTAAGGGTTGAAGCGACCCAATGTTTACGTAGATAGTATGCGCAAATTATTAGGTGACTTACATAAGGAAGTAGTCGATGAAGTTACAGAAGATCAATAAAGAAGAATATAGAAAGAAGATGAACCTGCTGTTGGTTTCGTTGGTTGGGTCACTCGCAGTGTTCGCCATTGTATTCGGAACCATACTGATCGAGCTATTCGGTTCAGGGCAATCAATCGCAGGCGAATCGACAGGTAATGTCCACTTGAACGTATTAGGTGTGATCTTATCAGTCGCATTGAATGCATTTATCGCGAGCCGTGTGAAAGGGCATGATTACTTCAAAGAAGCGCTTTATGTATGGAACCTTAAACAAATCCATAATCAAATCTATCGTAAGCTCAAGCGTATTCAACCCAAAGCTGAGCAAGGCGACCGAGACGCGCTGACCATCCTTTATTTCTATTACACCACGCAAAAACAGGTATACGACCTAGACAACAACACATTGACGATAAAAACAGTTCAGCAATCGCTAGATAACATCCTAGAAGTGAGTGAGAAATGGAGCATTGAGCTAGATATAGAGGTATTTTCGAAAGATTTAGTCGCAAAATTTTAAGTGATAAGCCTGTAATTGTATGAGCTTTGACCTGTGAAAGACGCTTTTTGACGTAAAAATAGACACTTAAGCAACTTTTTTGAATTTTTATCAAAAAAGGGGTTGCCATGTTTACGATGATCTCTATAATGCCGCCTCACTGACACGGCAGACGCCACAAGGCTTCAGCGGTAATCAGTAAGACGGAAAGTTCGAAACAAATTAATTTTAAAAGTGTTTGACACTTAAGATTAAATCGCTAGAATTCACGTCCGCTTTCAAGGGTTTCTTTGTAAAAAGAAAGTTTCGATAAGCAAAGCTCTTTAACAATTTAAACCTATCAATCTGTGTGGGCACTCGTTGATGAATATCGA
>NZ_JBFRKQ010000029.1:0-1249 GCF_041469505.1 Vibrio sp. 10N.286.49.E11 | reverse complement strand
GGTTCATCGCGGATTAGCGGGAACTAAAAACAAAAACGGTAGTAAGTGATATGGTTTAGTCGCCAAACAAAAATCATACACAAACTACCGTTTTCATGCCGAATCATACTTTCCTATCTTCATTCTGGGAAGGCTTTCAAATAGTAAAGTCTCACCAGACAGCATCACTTATTACCCTGACTCTTAAACCTAACTCTGAGGCTAAGTGCCTTTGTGGTCTCGAGGCCGAGGCTATTCATGAGTATCAATGGCGTCATGTAAAAGAGGCCATGTTGCTCGGTGTTCCTGTTGAACTTTCCGTTCAAACACGAAGAATCAAGTGTCGTGACTGCGGCATAAAAACAGAGTCTCTATCTTGGTTAGAGCCTTATGCTCGCATCACGAAGCGCTTAAAAAGTTATATAGAACAACTGCTGCCTCTTCTTCCCATTAAGCATATCTCCCAGTTAACAAGCGTACATTGGCACACCATTAAAGAGATAGATAAACGCCGACTTCGCCAAGTGGTACCGTCAGTGAAATGGGAGGGGCTAAGGCAACTCGTCATGGATGAGTTCGCTATCTTTAAAGGACATCGGTATGCCACGGTCATTGCTGACGCTAAGACTCACCAAGTTATTTGGATAGGGTTAGGCCGTAGCCGCAAGGACATACGACCGTTCTTCGAGCTGTTAGGCAAGCATGGCAATAATATCGAAGCGGTCGCGATGGACATGAATACGGCTTTTGACCTTGAAGTTCAAGCGCACTGCCCGAACGCCAAAATCGTTTACGACTTATTCCATGTTGTTGCTAAGTTCGGTCGTGAGGTAATGGATAGAGTCAGAGTCGACCAAGCCAACAAACTCAAGCAAGATAAAAAAGCGAGGCAATGGGTCAAGCGCTCACGCTGGGTGTTGTTGAAAAATAGAGGCAACTTAAATCCACGGCAAGACAGCTATCTTACAGAAATATTGAATATCAATAAGGACTTAATGACCACTTATATACTCGGGGCACAGCTCAAAGAGCTTTGGTATTGTGAATCAGAAGCACATGCTAAAGGGCTCTGGGAGGCTTGGTGGGCACAAGTACAAGAGAGTGGAATTAAGCCATTGAAAGAGTTCGCACGAAAACTGAGTCCTTATCTTCACGGTATTATCGCATCGGCAAGTTATCCGCTAAACACCTGCACCCTAGAAGGGATAAACAACAAGATAAAGCTAATCAAGCGAATGGGGTATGGGTATCGAGATACCGACTACTTCTT
>NZ_JBFRKQ010000028.1:0-43847 GCF_041469505.1 Vibrio sp. 10N.286.49.E11 | reverse complement strand
CCGCGATGAACCAAAAAAAAGCCAAACTCAACAATGAGCTTGGCTTTCAATTCAATAAATTACGAAAGAACGATTAGTTCATGCCGTATTTTTTAAGTTTCTTGCGAAGAGTACCGCGGTTAATACCCATCATGGTTGCTGCGCGAGTTTGGTTACCGCGAGTGTACTGCATGATAGTGTCTAGTAGTGGCTGTTCAACTTCAGCTAATACTAATTCGTATAACTCGCTGACTTCTTGACCGTTTAATTGAGCAAGGTAATTTTTCAATGATGCTTTAACTGAGTCACGTAGTGGCTTCTGCGTGATTTGGTCTTGTGATGTAACTGTAGTTACTGTCAATGCTTCTGAAGTCAGATTTTGTTCGAACATATTCGGTCTAGCTCTTCTCGTAATTATGGTGCAACGTTATCAAAAAAACCTTCTAGCGCTTCAAGCTGCAGATCACCTGCTTCGAATGCGTTGAAGGTACGGCGAAACTCACTCGCTTGTTCATGTTCTTTTAGATACCAACCCACATGCTTACGAGCGATGCGAGGGCCTAAAAACTCTCCATAAAATTCATGTAGAGCGTGCACATGACCAAGCATGATGTCTTTCACTTCCGAAATCGGGAGTGGGTCCATCGTGGTGCCGTTTTCCAAATAGTGTAGGATTTCGTTAAAAATCCAAGGACGTCCTTGGGCAGGTCGACCTATCATTAAAGCATCAGCGCCGGTGTACTCCAGCACAAACTTCGCTTTTTCCGGACTATCGATATCACCGTTAGCGATAACCGGAATAGATACTGCTTGTTTCGCTGCTTTAATGTGTTTGTATTCTGCCTCACCTTTGTACATACAAGCGCGAGTTCTTCCATGGAGCGCAAGAGCTTGTATGCCGCAGTCTTCGGCTATTTTCGCGATTTGGACACAGTTTCTATTGTCTGTATCCCAGCCTGTGCGCGTTTTCAACGTTACTGGAACGTCGACAGCATTTACCACCGCTTTCAGAATGTCTTCAATGAGTTCTGGATGCTGCAGTAAGGCTGAGCCCGCAAGCTTCTTATTCACTTTTTTGGCTGGACAACCCATGTTGATATCGATGATTTGCGCACCGTTATCGACATTAAATTGAGCAGCCTCGGCCATAAGCTGTGGATCTGCACCAGCGATTTGTACTGAACGAATGCCCGATTCGCCTTCATGTACCATACGCTGCTGAGACTTTGACGTTTTCCAAACTTTCGGATTGGAGGACATCATTTCACTGACTGCCATCCCCGCACCGTAGCGAAGACACAACTCACGGAATGGTCTATCCGTTACGCCAGCCATAGGAGCGACGATTAGATTGTTCTTAAGTTGATAATTTCCGATTTTCAAAAATGTCATCACAGTTCTGTACCAGCAAGGGCGCGCATTTTACGCATTTTTTCGCTGCGTGAAAAGACTAATATTTGAGCATTTACAATTTGTTTTTGTAATTTGTTTAAATTTCAGTCAATTAGCGCCCAAAGTCTTGTCTAGCCTTGCTTGCGACCTGAGATTCGACACCATTCTTGTTGTTCGATGATCGGATCAATGTGAAGCTCATCACGATAATAAGTGGCAACATCTTCTGCTTGTGTATCTAAAACACCCGACATCGCAAGTACACCATTTGGCTTAACTAGGCCCTTGATGATGCCAGAAAGGTCGCGTAATGGACCCGCAAGAATGTTGGCAACAACAACGTCTGCTAGCAAACCTTCCGGTTGATCTTGTGGCAAGAACACCTCTAGTTGCTCAGCAACGCCATTGCGTTGTGCGTTGTCTTTTGATGCAAGCAGAGCTTGAGGATCAATGTCGATCCCGATAACTTTTGCTGCGCCTAGTTTGATCGCAGCGATCGCTAGGATGCCTGAGCCACAACCGAAGTCGATCACGGTTTTGCCTGCAAGGTCTAAGCCTTCAAGCCACTCAAGACACAATGCCGTTGTCGGGTGAGTACCTGTACCAAATGCAAGGCCAGGGTCTAGCATTACGTTAACAGCGTCAGGTTCAGGGATATCGCGCCAGCTAGGGCAGATCCATAAACGCTCACCAAACTTCATTGGGTGGAAGTTGTCCATCCATTCACGCTCCCAATCCTTGTCTTCAATTTGCTCTACTTTATGAGCAAAGTCTGCAGGGAACATGTTGCTTGCTTTAATCTGCGCTAGAACGACACCAGTATCAGTCTCAGCGTCGTAAAGCGCGAGAATGTCAGTATCACCCCAAAGGCGAGTTTCGCCTGGCAGAGGCTCAAATACAGGGGTATCTTGTGCATCCAGGAAAGTTACAGAAAGAGCACCAGTCTCTTCCATTAACATGTCGCCGATTTGTTCGGCATTTTCATTGGTAGCATTAAGCTTGATTTGAATCCAAGGCATGGCTGCATCTTCTATATGAGAAAAATTGGATGGCGAGTCTAGCAGAAAATATGAGCAAATTCACCAAAACCCCACGGAATATAATGGGGATTAAAGATTGATTTTTTCGGCGGTTCAAAAACAAAAATGCTCACCGAAGTGAGCATTTTGACTGTTCTTAAACGAACGGATTATGACAAACCAAGTTTCTTCTCAAGGTAGTGGATGTTTGCACCACCGTGTTGGAAGTTTTCGTCGTTCATAATAGACAGTTGAAGCTCAGTATTAACGTTAATACCTTCAACAATCATTTCACCCAATGCGTTCTTCATACGAGCGATAGCAACATCACGGTTCTCACCGTAAGTGATCAGCTTACCAATCATTGAATCGTAGTGTGGTGGCACTGTGTAACCCGTGTAGATGTGAGATTCCCAACGTACGCCCATGCCGCCTGGTGCGTGGAAACGTTCAATCTTACCTGGTGAAGGTAGGAAACGAACTGGATCTTCAGCATTGATACGACATTCGATTGAGTGGCCACGCAGCTTAATGTCATCCTGAGTGAATGATAGAGGCTGACCAGCTGCAATACGTAGCTGTTCTTTCACTAGGTCGATACCCGTTACCATTTCAGTAATCGTGTGTTCAACCTGGATACGAGTGTTCATTTCGATGAAGTAGAATTCACCGTTCTCGTATAGGAATTCAAATGTACCTGCACCGCGGTAACCGATCTCAATACATGCTCGAGTACAACGTTCGCCAATGTACTTACGCATCTCTTCAGTGATACCTGGAGCTGGCGCTTCTTCCACAACTTTCTGGTGACGACGCTGCATTGAACAGTCACGCTCACCTAGGTGGATAGCATTACCTTGGCCATCTGCAAGCACTTGTACTTCAATGTGACGTGGGTTTTCTAGGAATTTCTCCATGTAAACCATGTCGTTGTTGAAACATGCTTTTGCTTCAGCACGAGTCATCGCGATAGCTTCTGTTAGTTCTGCTTCAGAACGAACAACACGCATACCACGACCGCCGCCGCCGCCAGATGCCTTGATGATAACTGGGAAGCCAATGCGTTTAGCGTGCGCTTTGTTTTTTGCTTCGTCGTCGTCAAGAGGGCCGTCAGAACCTGGTACACAAGGTACGCCAGCTTTCTTCATTGACGTGATAGCTGACACTTTGTCACCCATCATGCGAATGGTTTCAGCTTTAGGGCCAACGAAGATAAAGCCACTGCGCTCTACCTGTTCTGCAAAGTCTGCATTTTCAGATAGGAAGCCGTAGCCAGGGTGAACAGCTACTGCACCTGTCACTTCAGCTGCGCTGATGATACGAGGGATGTTTAGGTAGCTATCGATACCACGAGCTGGACCGATACAAATGGTTTCGTCTGCAAGCAGTACGTGCTTAAGGTCACGGTCAGCAGTTGAGTGAACCGCTACCGTTTTAATGCCAAGCTCTTTACATGCACGCAGAATACGTAGTGCAATCTCACCACGGTTCGCGATTACTAATTTATCTAACATAATGAGTGCTCTCTATTATTCGATAATTACTAGAGCTTGGTCGAATTCTACTGGTTGACCGTCTTCAACTAGGATAGCTGTTACAACACCAGATTTATCAGCTTCGATTTGGTTCATCATTTTCATTGCTTCAACGATACATAGCGTTTCGCCAGCAGTTACAGATTGACCAACTTTAACGAATGGTTTTGCGTCTGGGCTTGGAGCGCCGTAGAAAGTACCAACCATTGGAGAAAGAACTTGGTGACCAGCTGGTACTGCAGGAGCTGCTGCTTCTGCTGCTACAGGTGCCGCCGCAGGAGCTGCTGCCGCTACAGGTGCTGGAGCAGCTGCATATTGAACAGGTGCTACAGGTGCAGTGCTGTTACGACTGATTCGTACTGACTCTTCACCTTCAGAGATTTCTAGCTCAGAAATACCAGACTCTTCAACCAATTCGATTAGCTTTTTGATTTTGCGAATATCCATTGTTTCTTTCTCTTTATCTGTTAATTGAACTTACTCTATGACTGAGTAGGTTAGTAATAGTTCGTTGTTTATGTTTACTTTGAGTTGAGCTTGCTGAGCGCAGCGGTCAAAGCAAATTGATAACCTTGGGCACCTAAGCCACAAATCACACCTTCTGCTTTATCAGATAGGTAAGAGTGGTGACGGAATGGTTCACGCGCGTGAACATTCGATAGATGAACCTCAATAAATGGTATTGCAACGCCAAGTAGTGCATCACGCAGTGCCACACTGGTATGTGTAAAGGCTGCTGGGTTGATAATAATAAAATCAACATTTTGATAAGCACTATGGATAGCTTCAATCAGTTCGTACTCACGATTTGACTGTAAGTGAGATAGCTCAACATCGTGTGCTTTCGCTTGCTCGGTCAGTGAGCTAATAATCTGGTCAAGTGTTTGAGAACCGTAGTGTGCGGGCTCTCTAAGGCCTAACAGGTTAAGGTTTGGGCCATTTAAAACTAGAATGCGAAACTTTGTAGACATCGTGGGGCTATCTTCCTTTATCGTGTTTACGAACGTGAATGTTGCCATTTTATTGAAAATTTGCGGTTAATTTCCAGTGAGAAAAACCCAAATTTAAAAATTAGAACCAGATTATAGCTAATTCAGCGCAAATCGCAGCAATTTACTGGTCTAATCTCCTATTGATACAGCTTGGAATTGTTACCAACTTAACAAAAAAGCGTCTTAGCCTTAATTTGGGGCGGGATATTTGAGATCAAGATCAGCCATAAAAAAAACCGCCACATAGGTGACGGTTTAGAAAGTGCTGTTTTAAACAGTGATTAGCTGCTGTGACTGGTTGCTTATGCCAGTTCTGCTTTCTCGGCAATCAGCTTATCAACCACACTTGGGTCGGCCAGTGTCGAGGTATCACCTAGGTTACCTGTATCGCCAGTCGCGATTTTACGCAGGATACGACGCATGATTTTACCCGAACGAGTTTTTGGTAGAGAGTCGGTCCAGTGCAGTACATCTGGCGTTGCAATTGGGCCAATCTCTTTACGTACCCAGTCTTTTACTTCTTTATGAAGCTCTGCGGTTGGGAACTCACCATCATTCAGCGTGATGTAAGCGTAAATCGCTTGGCCTTTAATATCATGAGGGATGCCCACAATCGCGGCTTCTGCAATCTTATCGAACGCGACTAGAGCCGATTCAATCTCAGCAGTACCCATACGGTGACCTGATACGTTAAGTACATCATCGACACGCCCCGTAATCCAGTAGTAACCGTCTTCATCACGACGAGCGCCGTCACTGGTGAAGTACATGCCTTTAAAGGTCGAGAAGTAAGTCTGTTCGAAGCGGTCATGATCGCCATGAACGGTACGCATTTGGCCTGGCCAAGAGTCAAGAATCACTAGGTTGCCGTCTGTTGCACCCTCAATGATGTTACCCATGTTATCAACCAGTGCCGGTTGCACACCGAAGAATGGACGAGTTGCAGAGCCCGGTTTCAGGTCTGTTGCGCCTGGTAGCGGTGCAATCAAGATACCGCCCGTTTCTGTTTGCCACCATGTATCAACAATTGGAGATTGCTCATTACCGATTGTTTTGTAGTACCACTCCCACGCCTCTGGGTTGATAGGTTCACCCACTGAGCCCATGATTCTTAGGCTGTCACGAGAAGTACCTTCAACGGCTTCATTGCCTTTCGCCATCAATGCACGAATAGCCGTTGGCGCCGTATAAAGAATATTAACTTGGTGCTTATCGACCACTTCGCTCATGCGGCTGGTGTTCGGGTAATTTGGCACGCCTTCAAACAGAATCGTTTTTGCGCCATTAGCAAGCGGTCCGTAAACAAGATATGTGTGACCGGTAATCCAACCCACATCGGCTGTACACCAGAAAGTCTCGCCTTCTTGGTAATCGAATACGTATTTGAAGGTCATCGCAGCATAAACAAGGTAGCCACCTGTGGTGTGCATAACGCCTTTAGGTTTACCTGTTGAGCCTGACGTATAAAGGATGAATAGTGGATCTTCTGCGTTCATCTCTTCTGGTGGGCAATCTGCAGATACATTAGCAATAGCATCGTGCCACCACACATCGCGATGTTCGTGCCATGCCACATCACCGCCAGTGCGTTTGAATACAACAACCTTCTCGATGTTTTTCACTTCAGGGTTCGTCAGTGCTTCATCGACATTCTTTTTCAGTGGAACAGCACGGCCGCCACGCACGCCTTCATCGGCAGTGATAACGACTTTAGAATTTGAATCGATAATACGACCAGACAGTGCTTCTGGTGAGAAACCACCAAATACGACTGTGTGAACCGCACCGATACGGGTACACGCCAGCATGGCTACTGCCGCTTCTGGCACCATTGGCATGTATAAACAAACCACATCACCTTTGCGCACGCCTTGCTCTTTTAGAGCATTCGAAAACAGGCACACTTCTTTATGCAGTTCATTAAAAGTTAGAGTTTTATCATCTGCCGGGTCATCGCCTTCCCAGATGATAGCGACTTCATCACCGCGCTCAGCAAGGTGGCGGTCGATACAGTTAGCCGAAACGTTAAGCGTGCCATCTTCAAACCAGCGAATATCAATGTGGCCAGGGTCGAAAGAAGTGTTTTTTACTTGTGTGAAAGGTTTGATCCAATCAACGATTTTTCCGTGTTCACCCCAAAAACCTTCAGGGTCAGAAACAGATTGCTGGTACATGGCTAGGTAAGTGTCATTATCCGCGTGTGTGGTTGATTTAATATTTTCTTTTACCGGATAAACGTGGGCTTCACTCATTGCATCTCTCCTTGTGCCTACATTCCTAATGAACTGGCAACTTCCTTTGTGTTCAGTTTCTAGGTCTATTACAGAACCGTCTGTGTGTTATCACTCTCGGCTAGGACGGCGATTTCCACAATTAGACTTTAGGATGAGACGCTGCTTTTCACTTACAAAATAGCGAGTTAAGTTCATTTTTGAGATGTTGCTCTCTATGTGAAGCGCCAGTGGTTGAATTAAGAATAAGAAGAGTTGAAACGGGGCAGGTCACCATGTTTCAGGCGAACAAAGATCAGCGCAGCGGAGATAGCGTCTTGTAATGCATCATGTTTATTGACAGGGATGGGTAAATCGAGCTGGCGACAGATGGCATCGATGCTGAGATCAAAATAGGCATTAGGCAGCTGTCTTTCGAGTTTGTCTTGATAGAGTTGGCTCACTTCGACTAATCGGTTAGGCAGTGGAAATCCAAGCTGTTTTAAACAGGCGCGGTCGAGAATTTTTTTGTCATAGCGGATGTGATAGCCGACTAAAGGACGATTTCCAATGAAGTTCAGTAGCTCGATTAAAGCCTGTTTTTCCTCGATGCCGTGTTTTAGATCTTGATGACGAATGCGGTGGATTTTTATTGAATTGCAATCGAGCGATTGTGGGGCGCGCAATCGGACTTCAAAAGGTTGGCTGGTAATGATCCGGTTACCGATGATCTTGGTTGCGGCAATGGTGACTAATTCAGCCTGATTGGGGTCTAGGCTGGTGGTTTCACAATCGAGCGATACATATTCATGATCAATAGGCGCAGTAAACAGAGGCTGATAGAGAGAGCCTTTGAGCTTGTGATGCCAGTAATAGCGAACCAACCTATTCATCGTTCAATTGCCTAATCCCGTATCTGATAGTGGTAGCCGAGCCATTGCTTGAATTTCTTCACCACGTGCAGGCTATGACGAAGCAGATCCCTGTCTGCTCGCTCCATCAGTTTGACGTTAATTTTGTTGCTGCTGTGCTGTTGAGAAAGCCTTTGGGCTAAGCGCCACTTGAAGAATTGCTTGAGCGCTTCACTGAGATTATCGGCAGTACTTTGCTCAAGCACTTTCTTGCTGACCAGTTGCTCAATGCGTTCGAAGGTGTTGTTTACGGTGACACCATGCTCAAGACAAAGCGCTCTCACACCATGCACGATAGGGAAAATACCACCTTGTTTGATGTCGAGTCCGGACTTGGATTGCTTCACATTACCAAACAGGGTCAGGGGAACCGAGAAGTTCAGAGCAGGGCGGCAGAACTCGGTCAGAATCAATTCTTGTCCGAGCATCAAATCACTGAGGTGCTGTTTGACTGGTTTTAATAACTCTCTATTCCCCGCCACTGCGTGTGCATCTGCCATGATCGCGATATCCATCACGGTGTCTGGCGTGGCTTTTTTTACCCAATGGGTGAGGGTTTGTTTCCACTCTTGTTCTGAATGCACCCATTTCGGATTGTTGACCATCACGTTGCCCGGACACAGTGGGTAACCCAATTGTTGAAGGGTATGAGTGAGGTCGTTCATGGCACTTTGGCATTGATGCCACTCCAAACCATCTTGAATTATTAGCGCGTTGTCTTGATCGGTTTTGAGAATTTGTTCCCCGCGGCCTTCGGACCCCAACACAATTAGGCAGCAATGATTATGCAGTGCCGGTGGGATCACCAACTCAAAAGCCTTCTCTATGATCTGTTCGTTGACCGCAGAAATCAGTTCCATGATAAAGCGTGTGCGAATCCCATTACTGAGCAAGCTCTCGACCAGTTGACGCTGTTTGTTGGACGCCATTGCCAATTCTTCAACGCTGGTGGCGCGCGCAATACGCAAAGTAAGAACGTGGGAGTGTGTGGAGAATGCACTGAGGATCTGTGTCATATCCAACATACCGACCGCATTTTTACCATCACAAACCATCAACCTTTTTACTCGATTTCTGGTCATGGTAATCATGGCGTTAAATAAGAAATCGCCTTGGTTCACGTGCATCACCGGAAACGTTGCGATCTCACCGACAGGCGCATCCAGTGGGAAATTATCGAGCATCACAGCATGCAATAAATTGGTTCGAGTGACGATTCCATACGGTAAGGAACATGATGATCCAAAAGCTTTTAGATCATCATGTTCTAAATGAACCAGAGCCGAGTCCAACCCTTGTTCTTTAAGGGTTTGAGTGACTTGGTTGATCGGTTGGCTTGGTTCAAGTATTAGTGGTGGGTGATAGATAGAGTCATCCACTTTGGTCAATATAAACTCGGCAAGATTCTGTTGCTGCTGGGCGGCTTCTATCAAAGCTTTTCGTGTTGATAGGTTGCTATCAAAGTAGGCCGCGAATTGGCCATTGGCGTGGTAAAGCTCAAGAAAAATATCGGTGGGCAGCAGATAACTTAATGTATCTTCGAGTGCGATATATTGGTGTTTGGTGTGAGCTTCAAACTGGCTACGGACATCAAAAATATCGTCATTGGCATAGTGTGCGTAAATCTCACCATCACTGCTCGCGCGCTCTTCAACAGCCCCTTTGATCAAAATGTGCAGGTGTCGGCTCGGCCTATCAGCTTCTAGTATCACTTCTTGAGAACGGTAATACACCACGTCTAATGAAGAGCGAAGTTTCAACTGCTCAGAGTCAGACAGGCTATCGAAGGGTGGGTGCTGCATATTAAATTTGTCAGGCATAAGCATCACAAGAAGAAATGGGAGTCTTTAATCAGTCTGACAAAATACCAGCGAAGCTCCAGACGACTTTAGTCTAAATGCGAGTATGGGTATTGATGAGCGTGAAATCTCTTGTTGAAATGCGATATCCAGACCCATTGAATATGGGAATACTATCCCAGTAATAATTCCCTTTTTCATCGTATGCGAGATAGGCATAATTGGTGCTGCCTTTTTCCGCACACTTTATAGGTCATTTATGTTTAGCCCTTCACCCTATGGCTGGATCTCTCAGTATTTTCTTGGTTTCTTTTTTGCGTATGGCGTGTATTTGCCATTTTGGGCGTTATGGTTTGAAGACCAAGGCGTGTCTGCTGGTGATATTGGCGTATTGATTGGTATCGGCTTTGCGACTCGTTGTGTGGCTAACCTAGTGATTACGCCGCGTATCCATAAAGTGGAACACTTGATGCCAGCGCTACGCTGTTTGAGTTTCGCTGCGCTGCTGTTTGTCGGTTTCCACTTCTTCACCGGTGGCAGTTTTGTACTGATGTTGTTGGCAACGGTACTGTTTAACCTGTGTTGTGGGCCGATCATTCCTCTTTCTGATGCGATGGCTAACCATTACAGTCGTTTGAAAATGCTCGACTACGGCCGAACTCGCCTTTGGGGGTCAATTGCCTTTATCGCAGGCTCAACGGTGGTTGGCTATTTGGTGGCACAATTTGGCACCGACATGATTTTGTATACTGCACTTGCGGGCGTGTTGTTGTCATTAATTCTGGCGATGAGAAATCCTAACGTGATGCCAGTAACGCAATCTGAGCAACAAGCGGCGCGACCAAAACTAGGTGAACTGTTGCGTGAGTCGTCAGTGGTAAAGTTTTTAGCCTTGATGGCGCTGCTGCAAGGTAGTCATGCGGCTTACTACAGTTTTAGTGCGATTTATTGGAAAGAAGCGGGTCACTCAGAAGCGATCATCGGTTACTTGTGGAGCTTAGGTGTTGTTGCTGAAGTGGCCGTATTTGCTCTGAGTAAGCGATTATTCTCAGGCTGGTCACTGCGTACTTTGTTTGTCGTCGCGGCTATTGGAGTGATGGCGCGCTGGGGTATTACCGCATCAACAACGGCGATTTTTGCACTGGTGATGGTGCAGTTGCTGCACGGTGTGACCTTTGCCATGGCACACATCGCCGCGATTCAATACATCCAATCTGAAGAACAAAACAAGATGGTTGCGCTACAAGCTCTGTATAACGCTATTCCATTAGGTGCCTTTATTGCATTAATGACCACCTTAAGTGGTTGGGGTTATGAGCTTTGGGGCGCAAATATCTTCTGGGGTATGGCTGCAATGGGTGCACTTGCTCTGTTCATTAAGTTGGATGAAAGAAGTTCAGTGATTGAGATTAATCAATCAGATTCGGAACAGTCAGAATCTCACAGCAAATGCTGATAATTAGAGTCTAAAGCACAGAATTTAAGCGATGCGATTGAGTTAATCACCCATCCTTAGTTAAATGAAACCTCTCCCTTATGGAGAGGTTTTTTTATGGATGAAAAAAGGGTTTTCAATGCAAGGATGGATAGTAATTCCAGTCTCTTTAGCCTACTTGGGCGTGTTATTTCTGATCGCTTGGTATGGAGACAGGCAGGTTCGTTGGCTATCGCGTTGGCGTCCGTGGATCTATAGCCTTTCGATTGCCGTGTATTGTACCTCTTGGACCTTCTATGGAACGGTCGGGCAGGCGAGCAATAACCCTTGGTCTTTTTTACCCATTTATCTCGCCCCGATTCTGGTCTTTACACTAGGCTGGCGGATCTTGGCGCGGCTGATCCTGATTGCGAAGCGGGAGCACATCACCTCCATTGCCGACTTTATCGCGGCTCGTTATGGAAAATCTCAGGGCTTAGCGGTGGCGGTGACGGTTATCGCCGTGGTCGGTATCCTTCCTTATATCGCTCTGCAACTGCGTGGTATTACCATGGGGTTGGATATTGTTGCGCCCAACCTAGCGGCTGACTTTGGTTATCAGGACTATCATGTGTCTTGGTTTGTGGTCGGTGCTTTGGCTATTTTTACCATGTTGTTTGGTACTAGGCACATTGATAACACGGAACATCACCGTGGCATGATGATGGCGGTGGCGTTTGAATCCATCGTTAAGCTCGCGGCATTCTTGATTGTTGGCCTGTTCATCATGTATCTGGCGATGAGCAGCGACAAAATTGACCTGCTTGACGTGGCGGCTTCCACCTATGAATCACCCAATATTCCGACCTTAATAATTCATACCGTTTTAACCATGTTGGCGATTGTCTGTTTGCCGCGTCAGTTTCATACCATGGTGGTAGAGAACGAACGTCCTCAAGACCTGCATACCGCTCGCTGGTTGTTTCCGCTTTACCTGATTTTGATGGGACTGTTCGTGCTGCCAATTGCTTGGGCAGGACAAGGACTACTTACTGGCATGCCAGCGGATACCTACGTGATCAGCGTGCCAATGGCAGAAGGCGCTAATCACATTGCTTTGCTGGCTTTCCTTGGTGGTACGTCTGCGGCAAGTGGCATGGTGATAGTGTCGACCATCGCCTTGGCGATCATGGTGTCGAACGATTTAGTGATGCCACTGTTACTGCGCCGTATGCGCCTAACCCAAAGAACCCATCGACACTTTTCTGGTCTGCTATTGGTGATTCGCCGCGGACTAATTTTACTGCTGTTATTGGGTGCTTGGCTGTTTTATCAAGCGCTCGATACCATTCATTCACTGTCAGCGATTGGTTTTCTTTCCTTTGCTGCGATTGCTCAATTTGCACCCGCACTTATTGGTGGTTTGTACTGGCGCCCGGGTAACCGCAAGGGTGTGTATGTCGGCTTAATGGTGGGCTCGTTGATTTGGCTTATCACCCTAATGAGCCAAACCAGCATGTTGGCAGGAGACAGTGAAAGTAACCTTTTACTGTGGATTATTACGCCACCAGAGTTGCTCAGCAGTTGGGATATCAGCAGTTCAAACTGGGGAATTGTGCTGAGTATTGTGCTCAATACCTTGTGCTATGCCGTGGTTTCGATGACGACTCGCCCAAGCCTAAGTGAGCGCTTACAATCGGCGGCATTTGTTGGCACGCCACTGCCTGAGAACGAGAATATCAGCCTCTATCAGAATCGCGTGACAGTCGCTGAATTAGAGATGCTGGCGTCGCGTTTTGTAGGCCGTAAGCGTGCCAAAAGTGCCTTACACAGCTACTGGCAACAACACGGTCAGCCGCTGCTGCCTAATCAACAAGCGCCTGCAAGTCTGATTCGACACGCAGAGCGCGTGCTCGCAGGTGTATTTGGTGCTTCGTCTGCTAAGTTAGTACTTACTTCTGCTTTGCAGGGAAGAAACATGAAGCTTGAAGAAGTGGCGACCATCGTGGATGAAGCTTCGGAACTGTACGACTTCAGCCGTGGTTTACTGCAAGGAGCGATTGAACATATTGGCCAAGGCATCGCAGTAATAGACAAACAAATGAGGCTGGTGGCATGGAATCAACGTTACTTAGAGCTGTTTGAATTTCCTGCGGGTTTGATTCAGGTTGGGCGACCCATTTCCGATGTGATTCGCCACAATGCTGAGCAAGGTTTGTGTGGCCCGGGTGACCCAGAAGATCATGTTCGCCGCCGTGTTTATCACCTTGAGCAAGGCACGCGACACACCTCTTCTCGTATTCGTCCTGATGGCCGAGTGATTGAGGTGCAAGGTAACCCGATGCCAAGTGGTGGCTTTGTGATGAGTTTTACCGACATCACGGTATTCCGACAAGCAGAGCAAGCGCTAAAAGATGCCAATGAAAGCTTGGAATCGAGAGTGCATGAACGAACTCAAGAACTCGAAAAACTCAATCATCGCTTGGTAAAAGCAACGCAGATTTCGGATCAAGAATCACAATCTAAGAGTCGTTTTCTAGCCGCGGTAAGCCACGATTTGATGCAGCCACTCAATGCCGCACGTCTATTTGCTTCGTCACTGTCTGAGGTAGCAAAAGAGCAAGAGGTGAAGCAATTGTCATCTCACATCGAGAGTGCACTTGGCGCCGCAGAAGATTTGATTGGAGACTTGCTGGATATCTCTCGATTGGAGTCCGGAAAGTTAGAAACCAACATTCACGCGATTGCCGTGCACGACGTGCTAACCAACTTGAACGCGGAATTTAGCGCCTTAGCGAGACAACAGAAAATTGAGTTTAAGATGACTCCATCGTCATTGTTCATTCATTCAGATCCTAAGCTGCTAAGGCGTGTGATTCAGAACTTTTTGACCAATGCGTTCCGCTATAACCCGGAAGGAAAAGTGGTGCTGGGTGCGAGAAGAGTGAATGGACAGGTTCGAATCGATGTGTGGGATAACGGAACCGGTATCGATGAAGACAAGCAACAAGAAATCTTTGAAGAGTTTACTCGTGGCAGCCAAGTACGAGCCGATCAAGGATTGGGATTAGGGTTAGCAATCTCGAAAGGTATTGCTCATGTGCTTGGCCATCAAATTTCGATGCGCTCATGGCCGGGCCAAGGCAGTGTATTTTCCATCACCTTGGCTAGAGCGGAAAAAGTCGCTCCAGTTGTGCAAGCTTCGACGCCAATGGCGACCAGCGACATCGAGCACCTCAAGATATTGTGTGTCGATAATGAACGAGAAATCTTAGTCGGTATGGAAAACCTGATCGGACGTTGGGGCTGTGAGGTTAAGACGGCGGTTGATTTGGTCGAAAGCTTGCAGTGCCTAGATGAGGGTTGGCTACCTGATGTGATTTTCTCTGATTACCGTTTAGATAATGGCAGAACGGGTCTCGAAGTCCTGCAGCAGTGTCGCTTGCGCCTTGGAGATTCTTTTGAAGGTGTCATCATCAGTGCCGATAGAACCGATGACATGTTGGCAGCGATAAAGGCCAACAGCTTTAGCTTTATTGCCAAGCCAGTGAAACCACTTAAGTTAAGAGCGGTCTTGAATCGAGTGAGCTAGTTTGGGTTAACAGGCTCGGATTAGTACGTTCGTGAGCGGATAGTGAAAAGGCCTCAGATGAGGACTTTTTTGTCTCTGTTTTTTTTGCGAACGCCGATTCGCTTGTTAATTCAATAACTAACCAGCAATGCCACCTTGTGTCAGTGTGGTTGGATCAAGCAGTTTACTGAGCTCTTCTCGGCTAAGATCGGTTTCTCTTTCTGCGACATCCAGAATTGGTAAGCCTTCTTTGTAAGCTTTCTTGGCAATATCAGCCGCCTTCAAGTAGCCAATCACAGGGTTAAGTGCGGTCACTAGGATTGGGTTCTTTGACAGTGCCAAATCGAGATTGTCTTGGCGTACCGTGAAGGTCGCGATGGCTTTATCTGCCAATGCGACAGAGCTATTAGCCAATAACTCAATACTTTCCAACACGTTATGAGCAATCACTGGCAGCATCACATTAAGTTGGAAGTTACCTGATTGTCCGGCTACGGTAATGGTGGTGTCGTTGCCAATGACTTGCGCCGCCGCCATAGCTGCAGCTTCTGGAATCACAGGGTTGACCTTGCCAGGCATGATCGATGAGCCTGGTTGTAGAGCCTGTAATTCAATTTCCCCTAAGCCAGCCAACGGCCCAGAGTTCATCCAGCGAAGATCGTTTGAGATCTTCATGATCGCAACTGCTGCCGTTTTGAGCTGACCTGACAGCGCAACGATCGCGTCTTGACTGCTGAGGCTAAAAAAGAAGTTTTCACTCGAGCTAAAACTGATCTTTGTCGATTGAGACAGGTTACTCGCAAACTTATCGGCAAAGCGTGGGTCAGCATTGATCCCTGTTCCAACCGCAGTACCACCTTGTGCTAAAGCCTTGATAGCGGGCAGGGTGTTCTCTATTGCTTGCTTAGCGTGTTCTATCTGAAATTTCCAACCACCTAGCTCTTGAGCAAAGGTCATTGGCATCGCATCCATTAGATGAGTGCGGCCGGTCTTCACGACCTCCGCAAGTTCCTGTTGTTTGATGGTGAGTGCTTCAGAAAGGTGAGTTAATGCAGGTAATAGCTTATTTTCAGCCATCAAAGCAACGCTCACTTGAATTGCGGTTGGCACCACATCGTTACTGCTTTGGCCCATGTTGACGTGATCATTGGGGTTCACATCGCCTTGCAAGCTTCTTGAGGCAAGCGTAGCAATCACTTCATTGGCATTCATGTTGGAACTGGTACCTGAACCGGTTTGGTAGACATCGATAGGGAATTGATCGAGGTGTTTACCCTCAATGATCTCTTGGCTGGCTTCGGCTATCGCGTTGGCAATCTCACCTTCCAGTAGACCTAACTGAGCATTGGTATCTGCCGCTGCCTGTTTAATTAACGCCAGTGCTTGAATAAAACTTGTCGGCATCTTGTGAGAGCTAAACGCGAAGTTATCCGCGGCACGTTGAGTTTGTGCCTGGTATAGCGCATCGGCAGGGACTTTCACTTCGCCCATGCTGTCTTTTTCAATCCGAAATTGTAGGGTCATGTTCTATCCTTGTTAGCCAAGTGGGGCTTGGACTTGTTTTAGTGTTTGGCTGAGATTCAAAAAACGCGCTTGGCTTTGAGGTTGCTGGCAGTAGTGGCGCTTCAAATAAAATAGTGGTGAGTGAATAGAGTCTAGGCAGATATGACGAAAGGCGAAACTGCGCTGAGGAGACTCAATCGCTTCAATCAAATGAAAGAAAACTTGGCGTAGAGACAGCTCGCACAACAAGATGTTTTCTTGAGCGGCATGCTTTTCATAGTAAGCCGAAAGCGTCAGTGCACACTCGATATACTCTCGAATTACAAACGGCTCATGGCCTTGAACTTGTTCTAATGAAGCAAAGCGATCCTGTGCTTTGTAAAATCTCGAATAGAGAACCTGCTGCTCTTTCATCATCATCTGCATCTCTTTATTGGATGTTAATGATAATTATTATCAAATAAAATTTTAAAAACAACCCTTTGTTTATCTTTTTATAAAGTGAGCAGAAAAAGAAAAAGCCGATACACGAAGTATCGGCTTTCTGGAGTCAGTACCTAATCCCTACAATGTAAGTACTGATTCATTTTTTGCTAAACATCTTTGTTTAATGGTCGTGCTTAGTGGTCGTGAGCTTCACCTGCACCTTTCGGGTAACGGATGTTCTCAACCATATCTTGTACATCTTGTGGTACTTCAGCAGTTACTTTGTTTACAGCAATCGATACTACGAAGTTTAGACACATACCTAGCGTACCGATGCCTTCTGGGCTGATACCAAACCACCAGTTTTCAGGTGTGCTTGCTGCTGGGTTAATGAACTTGAAGTAGATGATGTAGCTTGCTGTGAAGGCAATACCTGACAACATACCTGCAATTGCGCCTTCCTTGTTCATCTTCTTGTAGAAGATACCTAGGATAATCGCTGGGAAGAAGGATGCTGCGGCTAAGCCGAAGGCAAACGCTACTACCTGTGCTACAAAGCCTGGTGGGTTAATACCTAAGTAACCGGCACCGACAATCGCGACCATGGCTGCCAGACGAGCGGCTAACAGCTCCTGCTTGTCGGTCATGTTTGGTCTGAAGCCTTTCTTCAACAAGTCATGTGAAATCGACGTTGAGATGACCAATAGTAGACCCGCGGCTGTTGATAGTGCGGCTGCTAGGCCACCGGCTGCAAGCAGTGCTACAACCCAGTTTGGTAGTTTCGCTAGCTCTGGAGAAGCCAGTACGATGATGTCACGGTTAATCTTCATCTCGTTGCGCTCATCGCCCGAGTAGAACATTTTGCCATCGCCGTTCTTATCTTCCCAACCTACTAGGCCAGTGCTTTCCCAGTTTTTGTACCAGCTTGGTGCGTCCGCTGCAGCGACACCTTGCATGTCAGGGCCGTTGATTGTTTCGATCATGTTTACACGAGCGAATGCTGCAACGCCTGGTGCTGTTGTGTATAGCAATGAGATGAACAGTAGTGCCCAACCCGCTGAGATACGAGCATCACGTACTTTTGGTACCGTGAAGAAACGAATGATTACGTGTGGAAGACCCGCAGTACCGACCATTAGAGCCGCACAGATGAAGAATACATCTACCATGCTCTTGTTACCTTCGGTATAGGCGGTAAATCCGAGTTCTTCGGTCAGTCCATCCAGTTTATCAAGAAGGTAAACATCTGTGCCTGATAGCGTAGAGCCCATACCAACTTGTGGAAGTGGGTTACCTGTCATCATGATTGAGGTAAAGATTGCTGGAACAAGGAAGGCGAAAATGAGGACACAGAATTGAGCTACCTGCGTATAAGTGATGCCTTTCATGCCACCTAGTACTGCGTAGAAGAACACAATACCCATACCAATGATGATGCCTAGGTTAATATCAACTTCTAGGAAACGAGAGAATACAACGCCCACACCACGCATCTGGCCTGCAACGTACGTAAACGATACGAAGATTGCACAGAATACCGCTACCATACGTGCCGTTTTCGAGTAGTAACGCTCACCGATGAAATCAGGAACCGTAAACTGACCGAACTTACGTAGGTAAGGTGCTAAACATAGCGCAAGTAGTACATAACCACCTGTCCAACCCATTAGGTAAACCGCACCGTCGTAACCAACGAATGAGATGATACCTGCCATTGAGATGAATGATGCTGCCGACATCCAGTCAGCGGCGGTCGCCATGCCGTTTGCTACTGGGTGTACACCACCGCCAGCAACGTAGAACTCACTAGTAGACCCTGCACGAGCCCAGATTGCGATGCCGATATATACCGCGAAAGTAATACCGACGAGAATAAACGTCCAAGTTTGAATATCCATGTTCTAGCCTCTAGTCTTCCTGTACGTTGTATTTTTTGTCGAGCGCATTCATGCGGACAACGTAAATAAATATCAGCGCCACGAAGGTGTATATCGAACCTTGCTGAGCGAACCAAAATCCTAGCTTGAACCCGCCAAACTGAACGGTATTGAGGGCATCCACAAATAAGATGCCAGCGCCGTAAGACACCGCAAACCAGACCGCGAGCAGTGTTCCCATAATTCCCAAGTTTTCCTTCCAGTAGGCTTGAGCATGTTCCGTAGATTCGAACGCCATTGCCTTCTCCTTTATTCCGTTTTCGTAGAAACTGTTTTTGTGAAACCGTTTTGTAAAATAGCGTGTTAACGTAATGTTACGATTTAGAATGTAGCAAGGATAAGTCAAGGGATCTGTGCAACTTTAGTCGGGATGGTATTAGCGCTAATGTACTGAAATATGGGAGCTAGGAGACATAATCATAGAAAAATGTGATGTTAAAATGTTGTTAAATTAGCCAAAGGTCTAACAAAAAGGGATGAATTAGACTGCGAGTCATAAAATTTAACAACTAAATGACCGAGAAACGGTATTTAGCCCTGCTTATGACACGAAGCGAAACATAAGTTTGTTATAGTAACAACGGCACTTTCACCGACCGTGCCTTGCTAAACGGCAGAAGATCAACAAGCTAGTGGCAAAAGATCAACAGGCTTAAAGCTCGGATTTTATTCTTTGGGGGAACGAATTGGACGCAATAACCATTAACCACTTATTCTTGACTGGTGCCGTACTCATCGCCATCAGCGTGCTTTTCTCACAAGTGTCCTCTCGATTGGGCGTTCCTATTCTTTTGATCTTTTTGTTCGTTGGTATGTTAGCGGGTGAAGATGGACCCGGTAATATTCATTTCGATGATTACTCACTGACCTACTTGGTGAGTAACCTTGCGCTTGCCGTGATTCTGTTGGATGGCGGTATGCGAACCAAGGTGGCGAGCTTCAAGGTCGCTTTCTGGCCTTCGCTCTCGCTGGCGACGATAGGTGTCGCATGTACAGCAACCTTAACCGGATTAATGGCGGCTTGGCTGTTTGACTTGTCATTAATGCAGGGCATCTTGGTCGGGGCGATTGTTGG
Source organism: Vibrio sp. 10N.286.49.E11 (assembly GCF_041469505.1). Taxonomy (NCBI): domain Bacteria; kingdom Pseudomonadati; phylum Pseudomonadota; class Gammaproteobacteria; order Vibrionales; family Vibrionaceae; genus Vibrio; species Vibrio sp. 10N.286.49.E11. The sequence goes on along the minus strand of NZ_JBFRKQ010000028.1, from coordinate 24,084 downwards.
TTCAACCGATGCGGCAGCGGTATTCTCTTTGCTGAAAGGACAGAGTCTCAATGAGCGTGTTGGCTCAACCCTAGAGATCGAATCGGGCACTAACGACCCAATGGCGGTCTTCCTGACGGTGACCTTAATTGCGCTGTTAGGTAACCCTGACGCTGAGATGGGAATGAACTTCCTACTGCAAAGTTTTGCGATGCAGTTTGGTATCGGTACTCTTGTTGGTATTGGCGGCGGCTGGGTTCTATGGAGCTTAATCAATCGAGTACAATTGGCTGATGGCCTTTATTCCATTCTGGTACTCAGTGGGGGCGTGGCTCTGTTTGCGTTCTCTAACATGCTTGGCGGCAGCGGCATCTTATCGATTTACTTAGTGGGCTTGTTCATTGGTAATCGTCCGACGCGCTCGCGACACTCGATTCTTAATGTTCTTGATGGCATGACGTGGCTAAGCCAGATCGTGATGTTCTTGGTATTGGGTTTATTGGTGACGCCATCAACGTTGATGGACATTGCTCTGCCTGCGCTGGCACTGGCCTTCGGTATGATTTTGTTTGCTCGTCCGCTGTCGGTTTGGTTGGGTTTACTGCCGTTCAGAAGCTTTTCCACCAAAGAACGCTGGTTTGTTTCTTGGGTAGGTTTGCGTGGTGCAGTACCAATCATCTTAGCGGTATTCCCGATGATGGCAGGCCTGCCCAATGCTCAGCTGTATTTCAATATCGCCTTCTTCGTGGTTATGGTTTCGCTGATTGTTCAAGGCGGTAGCTTGATGAAAGTTGCAAGACTCGCTCAAGTGACTTTACCACCGACGCCAACACCGATTTCTCGTACCGGTATGGAGATTTATCCGACCAGTGAGTGGGAGATGTTTGTTTACAAATTGAAAGACGAGAAGTGGTGTGTCGGCGAGCCGCTTAAACGCTTATCTATGCCAGAAGGGACGCGCATTGCGGCAGTGTTTCGACAAGATGCCATGCTTCACCCATCAGGCAGCACCGTGTTAGAGGCGAACGATATCTTATGTGTGCTTGGTCAAGACAAAGATTTGGACAGCTTAAGTTCGTTGTTCAGTGAGGCGCCTCTAGCAGAAGAGGCGGCACGATTCTTTGGTGACTTCTTCTTGGATGTTGAGCTATCAGTTGCGGCAGTGAGTGATTGTTATGGTATTGAACTTGGCTCGGAAGAAGAGCGAGAAATGACGCTAAAACAATTGGTTGCTCAAGAGCTTGGCGCACACTCTGTATTGGGTGATAGCTTTGAGTGGCATGACATCACTTGGGTGGTTGCAGAGATAGATGATCATAAAGTCGTCAGGTTGGGTTTATGTTTACCTAAGACGACTTTAGAAGAGGATATCAGTGAAGCTTAATTGTGGACTTCTTGTAGCAAGATAACCGCTTGAGTACGATTTTTCACATCCAGTTTACGGAAGATGGCCGTCATATGTGCTTTGATGGTCGCTTCCGAAACATTCAATTCATACGCGATTTGCTTGTTAAGCAAGCCGTCAGAAAGCATCCCTAATACCTTGTATTGCTGAGGCGTCAGTGTGGAAATCTTTTCTGCAAGGTCGCTACACGCTGCATTATTGGTGATAAGCCCTTCAGGGAAGAACGGGTCGCCATTCAGCACTTGATTCAGTGCACTCACCAACTCACGCATATCACTCGACTTAGGAATAAAGCCAAACGCACCGTGGCTCTTCACCTGAGTGACCACGCTGGCATCTTCACTGGCAGAAACCACCACAATCGGTAGATCTGGGTATTCAGCGCGCAGTTGAATTAAGCCTGACATGCCATTGGCGCCCGGCATTTTCAGATCGAGCAGTAATAGATCCGGCTCGCCTTCTTTCTTTAGCAGAGTCAGTAAGGCATCGAGAGAATCGGCCTCAAGCAGGTTCGCACCACTGATCGCCATATGAACTGACTGAAACAGGGCGTTGCGAAAGAGAGGGTGGTCATCAGCAATGATGATGGTATAGGTCGAGTCCATGACGTTCATACTTTTAACAATTTAGTTAATATTTATTATCATCCTGATTGAGTATGTGGACAATATCTATGCATTAAAAGTCTGAACCATATCGACTTTTATCCCCGGAATAAGAAAGCGTTACTCTGAATAGCAAAAAAGCCGCACTGCCATCTCGTTACGGAGGGGCGGTGCGGCTTTCGATTCGGCTTATATTTTAGTGAATATTGCCGTTATAGCTGGTGGTTTTGCATGTGTTTTAAGAATACATCAGCAGGCATAAAACCGGTTACACGAGCATTTGGAACATGGTTACCCTCGCCATCCCAGAACTCAATCGTCGGTAAGCCAAGTACCTGTAATTGTTTAAGCAGTTCAATGTCTTGAGGCATGTTTCTCGTTACATCGGCTTGTAGCAGTACAAAGTCAGAAAGCTTGTTTTCCACATCAGCTTGATGGAAGGTGTACTTCTCGAACTCTTTACACGCCACACACCAATCGGCGTAGAAGTCGAGCATCACAGGCTTACCGAGTTTCTTCGCTTCGATGAGCTGGATTTCTAGTTCTTCAACCGTGTTGATGCGTGCAAATTGGATGTGTTGTTCTACCGTCACGCTCTTTTCTGCAAACCAGTAATTGAGCGCAGGTTGAGCTGATGCGAACAGGCCAAGCATCGCGATGATGCCTACCGCACTCTGCTTCCAGCCGCCGAATGGCAGTGCATTCTTGCTATGGTACAGCCAACCAAAGGCGATGAAGCCAAGGCCAGACCAAAGCACGGTTGCCCACAATTCAGGAATGATGCGCTCTAGCAGGAAGATAGGTGCTGCCAGCAAGATAAAGCCGAATACGATCTTCACCTTGTCCATCCAGCTGCCCGCTTTAGGCAATAGCTTATTACCAAATACCGCAACTAAAATCAGCGGAATACCCATACCCATGGCTAATGCATACAGAGCAATCGCACCGGTAAATAGGTCGCCACTCTGAGCCACATACAGCAGCGCGCCTGACAATGGCGCCGTGGTACAAGGTGAACACACTAAACCAGAGATAGCGCCCATTGCGAATACGCCCAAGGTATTGCCACCTTGCTGCTTATTGCTTTGATTGTTGAGCCAAGTTTGAATGCTGTTTGGCAGTTGCAGGTTATAAACGCCAAACATCGACATTGCCAACGCCACGAACAGAACACTCAGCGCGATCAGCACGTAAGGGTGCTGCATAGCGGCTTGGAACTGCATGCCTGCTGAAGCAACCACTAAACCTAATAAGGTGTAGGTTAACGCCATGCCTTGCACGTAAATAAAGGACAGCATCAGCGCGCGACCTTGGCTGAGTTTGCCACCACCTAAAACGATACCCGTTAGAATCGGATACATAGGCAGCACACACGGCGTAAAGGCTAAACCAACACCGAGTGCTAAGAATAATAGAGGGGTCCACCAACTGTCACCGAGCTTATCGGCTAAGCCTGCTTCTTTTGAAACAGGGGCATTTGGCTGTTGAGTCGTGTTACTTACAACGTCTGCTTTCGGAGATGTTGGTTGCGTAGAAACATCGGTTTCGTTGCCAGCAGAAGATGAAGCTTGTGAGTCACTACCTTGCGAATTAGCAGAACCTGTTGCTGTGAAAGGTTCAATGTCGATGATACGAGTCTCTGGTGGGTAGCAGAACCCTGCGTCCGCACAGCCTTGATACTTAACGATCAGCTGTGAGCCATCTTGGTAACTCTGCAGAGGAACTTGCACGAATAACGGCTGAGTATAAATGCTCACCTCACCGAAGAATTCATCTTGGTGCGGCTTACCATCTTCTAATTCAACATTACCGATAGCGAGATTTTGCCCGGTGAACGAGAGGCTATGTTGATAGAGGTAGTAGCCCTCTTTTACTTGCCAGTCGAGAAGGACTTTGTCGTCTTGCTGGTAGTAATTGAAAGGGAAAGCTTGGTCTACAGGGACAAAACCATTGTTATTGCCTCCGAAGCTTGGCTCGGCGTTGTCGTTCCCAAATAGCGCCCACGCAGGCTGGGTGAATAGGGAAACACAAACAAAAAGTAATGTGGCAAGTCGTCGCATACTATTTAGTCATCAAAATGGAGTTGAAGGTATCTTAACTCAATCAGACCGTAATAGTTTGCTATTAGTTTCATCGGCAAACAAATATCCCCTAAGGCGGGATAGCGATTTTATTGGGTAATCGAGTGGGGAGCTGCAATTCAACTTGAGTGACTTGCCTTTGTAAAAGAGACATTTAAGCTACACCCAAGCGTGCTTTTACTACTTGTTCGCAAGCATCAATATTCATCGTATCTTTTGGAATAATAAGCACAGTATCATTGCCGCCAACGGTGCCGATAATCTCAGTATGTGGGTCGATATCAACTAATCTTGCGACTAATTGCGCACAACCTGGATGAGTTTTTACGATGACCATCGCTTGGTTATGAGTGATGAATTCGATTTGCGATGAGATGGATGCATCGACACGAACCGGTGCACTTTCAACCGTGATGCAGTAAACCTTTTTACCGCAAGCATTCTGAATTTTGACAACGCCAAGCTGTGACAAAATACGAGATACGGTCGATTGGCTGATACCGGTATAGCCAATATCGACGAGTTTCTCTCGCAGTTGATTTTGGGTCGAGAAGCTTTGTTGTTGTAGTAAGCGTTTGCACGCTGCAGTCAGTGTTTTATCTTCAGCTGAATACAAGCAACCGTGCTCAGTGATTGGGTTCATGAACAACTCCTTAAGGTCAACATGTGGTTATCGCTTGTCCATAGCGCCGAGCGTACTCCCAAAGCCGTAGAGTACGATTGTTAAATAGGGCTTACCGATGAATCCCGAAATAAAGAGGGAAGGTATGCGTGATGTATGATCGTCTACCCATTGAGTCTACCACTAAAGGATAGTTGTCTTTTTGAAGGGGATCACCAAATAAAATTCTAGTTAATTGCTTTTATTTTGGAGTTTTATTCTTTTGTTAAATGGATATTTATTCCAAGTTTGGCATAAATATCCATCGGTATTAGGGTGCTTTGGAGACCGTGATAATGGCGCTAAGGGTTAGCGAATTTCACTCATGATCTCGCGAGAGAATACTTTTTCACAGTAGTGACATTTTAGCTGCACGTTTTCCTGTTTTAGCTGCACTTTAAAGCTGCTTTCGACAGGTTCACCGTGCGAAATACAGTTGCTATTCGGGCAAGAGTAGACACTGTGGATTTGCTCTGGCAGCACAAGGGTTAGCTTATTAACCACTTTATACTCTTCAATCTGATTGACCGTTGCCTGCGGAGCATAAAGAGCCAATTGGTTGGCTTGTTCCTTGGTCAGGAAGATGTTCTCAATCTTGATTAGATCTTTATGGCCAAGTGCCGATGATGGCAGGTTTAAGCCCATAGTGATGCGCTGTTCTGTCTTGTGTAGCTTAAACAGTTTAAGGATTTTGATACCAAGGTGAGCAGGGATGTGGTCAATCACGCTGCCGTTACGGATCGCTTCTACTTGTAGCTGAGTTTGTTTAACCATGACTGTTTCTCCTGCTTATAAAGTGTCGTTAAGAACTAGGGCCAATAGGGCTTCGCGAGCGTATACACCGTTTTCAGCTTGTTCGAAGTAGTAAGCGTGTGGCGTTTTATCAACGTCGGTGGTGATTTCGTCGACGCGTGGCAGCGGGTGAAGTACCTTCATGTTTTGACGAGCGTCTTTCAATGTATCGGCGGTGAGGATGTAAGCCGATTTCATGTGTGCGTATTCCGACGCATCAAAGCGCTCTTTCTGCACGCGAGTCATGTACAGAACATCCAGTTCCGGCACGACTTCTTCAATGCTGCTGTGAGTGCTGTATTGGATGCCCATCTCTTCCAATTCTTCACAGATGTAATCTGGCATCTCTAAGACTTCTGGCGCGATAAAGAAGAAACGCACGTTATTGAATTTCGATAGTGCTTGGGTCAATGAGTGCACGGTACGGCCATATTTTAGGTCGCCGACGAACGCCACATTGAGGTTATCGAGCGTGCCTTGTGTTTCGTAAATCGAGAACAGGTCCAGCAAGGTTTGCGTCGGGTGCTGGTTAGCACCGTCGCCGCCGTTTACTACCGGCACACCGTTAGAAAATTCAGACGCTAAACGTGCTGCCCCTTCTTGTGGGTGACGCATTACAAAGGCATCGACGTAGGATGAAATAACCTGCACTGAATCGGCAAGTGTTTCGCCTTTCTTCGCCAGTGAGGTGTTACCGCCATTATCAAAGCCAATGACCGTGCCACCAAGGCGCTGGACGGCGGTCTCAAATGAAAGGCGAGTTCGAGTTGAAGGCTCAAAGAAGCAGCTCGCAACGACTTTATTTTTCAGCAACTCTGGGTTTGGCTCGGCCTTGAGTCTTGCTGCTGTGTCGACGATAAGCTCCAGTTCATTACGAGTGAGCTCAGGTATGGAGATGATGTGCTTGTTAAATAACGAATGCGCCATAACGGGTCTTCCTTCTATGCATACAGTCAAATTGCGGACAAAAAAAAGCCCCCTAAAAATAGGAGGCTTCGAAACGATCAATAGAGCAAAATAAAAATGACACCACCGCCACTCTTTGGCGTGTAGTTTGACAATCATGTGCGACAGAATTGCAGTTCATTTTTTGCTCTCTTAAGACAAATTGCGGAGGATTATACTCAGATAAAAACGGCATGCAATACTTTCTGTAAAGTATTCATTTAATGGATTTTTATGCGAAATAACCTCTACATTTTGCTTTGATTTAAGCCTTTGTTGAAACAGAAAATCTCAGGGTTTTTGGGGCGATAATGCCCTCAAGTACATGAAAAAAAATGCGGGCTTTATCCAAGGGCTAAATCCCAAGTTCGCCGCCCGCATTTCCCTGTCATTACACTTAACTTGTCAATGTCTCGCGAACAAGTGAGTGCTTAACTTCTTAGTTGTTTCGATTCTTAGCTGTTTAGGTAATTAACTGCCTAGTGTTGCAACCATTACTGCTTTGATGGTGTGCATGCGGTTTTCAGCTTCATCGAACACGATAGAGTATTCAGACTCAACTACCTCATCAGTCACTTCCACACCGTCTTTTAGCTGTGGATATTCAGCCGCAAGTTGTTTGCCTACCGTGGTATCTTCGCCATGGAAAGCTGGCAGACAGTGCATGAATTTCACATGTGGGTTACCCGTTGCCTTCAGCATTTCCATGTTCACTTGGTAAGGCATCATTAGGTTGATACGCTCAGCCCATGCTTCTTTCGCTTCACCCATAGATACCCAAACGTCGGTGTACAGGAAGTCACAACCTTGCACGCCTTCTTGAACATCTTCAGTCAGTGTAATTTTGCCACCTGTGTGCTCTGCGATTTCACGACACTGAGCCAATAGTTCTTCTTGTGGCCAGAACTGTTTTGGAGCAACAAGGCGAATGTCCATGCCCATTTTCGCTGCGCCAACCATCAGAGAGTTACCCATGTTGTTGCGAGCATCACCTAGGTAAGCAAAGCTGATTTCATGCAGTTGTTTACCACGGCCGTATTCCGTCATGGTTAGGAAGTCAGCAAGAATTTGTGTAGGGTGGAATTCGTCAGTCAGACCATTCCATACTGGAACTCCAGCGTAAGCGCCGAGCTCTTCAACGATTTCTTGACCGAAGCCGCGGTATTCAATGCCATCGTACATACGGCCAAGAACGCGAGCGGTATCTTTCATTGATTCTTTGTGGCCAATTTGAGAGCCAGATGGGCCTAAGTAAGACACGCGAGCGCCTTGGTCGAATGCCGCTACTTCGAATGCACAGCGAGTACGAGTTGAGGTTTTCTCAAAGATAAGCGCAATGTTTTTGCCAGTTAGTGTTGGCTGTTCGTAACCGTTGTACTTCGCTTTTTTTAGCTCCATAGAAAGATCTAACAAGTGTTGAATTTCGCGTGGAGTGAAATCTAGTAGTTTTAGGAAGTTACGATTGCGTAGGTTAAAAGCCATGATGTATTCCTTCTTAGATTTAGGCGCTTTCTTGTTACAGGGAAAGAAAATTCAAGAAAGCGCGATTCAATTTTTGTGTATTAATTTCAGTTCAAACGGTGATTCAGTTTTCTCGCAAGGTTTGAAAAGCTCGCGAGTAGATTAATCTTTGGTGATGTTGGTGCCCGCCAAGCCTTGCAGGATTTGCAAACCATCTTCGAGTGCGCCAATACCGACGACCTTGCCGCCTTGCTGAATGAATTCGCACGATGCTTCAATTTTTGGCCCCATTGAGCCTGCATCAAATTCGAATTGCGCCAGTTCACTTGGTGTGGTGCTGCGCAGTGCGTGTTGAGTCGGTTTGCCCCAATCCAGGTACACAGCGTCCGCGTCGGTCAAAATAAGCAGTGCATCCGCATCCAGTTGTTTCGCTAAGAAAGCCGCTGACATGTCTTTGTCGATAACCGCTTCAACACCCACTAATTTGCCGTTCTCTTTTTTCACTGGGATGCCACCGCCGCCAGTACAAATCACTAGGTGGCCTGCATCGATAAGTTGGGTGATCGCTTCGTGCTCAACAATGCCAGTAGGGCGTGGGCTTGGCACAACGCGACGGAAGTGTTGGCCGTCTGGTTTGACGATCCAGTGGAATTTCTCCGCCAATTCACGCGCTTCCGCTTCTTCGTAGATCGGGCCAATCGGCTTCGTTGGATCGGCGAATGCAGGATCGTTTGGATCAACGGTCATTTGCGTCAACATGCACGAGATGTTGCGGTTAGGTAGATAGTTCTTGAACTCTTGCATCAGCATATAGCCGATCATGCCTTGAGTCTCACTGCCCAATACATCTAGCGGATACGGGTTTACTTTTTTGTATTCCAAACCTTGCAGAGCCAGTAAACCAACTTGTGGGCCATTACCATGTACTAGAACCACGTTGTACACTTTCGCGATTTCAGAGATGGTTTTAACCGCTGTTTCAATATTACGGCGTTGAACATCGGCTTCTAACGGCTCACCGCGACGAAGTAAGGCATTACCGCCGAGTGCAACAACGACAGTTTGCTTAGTCATAATTGTGTTCTCTCATTTTGGCCAAGCTGAGATTATTTAAGATCATTCAACTTGGCCGTTTTCGTCTTAGTGATTAGATACCATCACGCTCAATTGGGCAGCTCATGCAGCGTGCGCCACCGCGACCGCGGCCAAGTTCATCTCCAGGGATAGGAAGAACTGTGATGCCTGCTTTATCGTATTTTTCATTGGTGTAGGTGTTGCCTTCGTAGCCAATCACAACGCCAGGTTTAACCGTTAGAACGTTGTTTGCATCGTTCCACTGCTCACGTTCTGCATGGAAGTTGTCACCACCGGTCGTGATTAGGTTTAGCTTGTCTACGCCAAGTGCTTTTTCGATAGCTGTTACGAAGTAGCCTTCTTCTTTCACTTTCACTGCGCCAGACTCATCACCAGTTAGGTTCCAACACTGTACGTCTTTACTCACCACTTCAGGGTAAACAGAGAACGTATCTTCGTTCATGTGCGTCATAACGGTGTCTAAGTGCATGCAAGAGCGGTGTTTTGGTAGCTGCATTGCGATAACTTGTTTCGCTTGACCGTGTTTGAATAGGCTAGATGCTAAGTGCTCAACACCTTGTGCTGTTGTACGCTCAGACATACCGATAAGAACCGTACCGCGACCGATTACAAGAACGTCACCGCCTTCAATGGTTGAGTTGTCGTAGCTGATGTTTTCTTCATCGCCGAAGTACTTAATGAAGTCTTGGCCAGCAAATGTTGGGTGCCAGCGGTAAATAGCGCGAACGTGGTTGGTTTCACGTTGACGAGCAGGTTTCGCCATCGGGTTGATGGATACGCCACCGTATACCCAGCAAGATGTGTCACGAGTAAATAGGTGGTTTGGTAGCGGTTCGATAATGAAGTCGGTTGGTGCGTGCATGCCTTGCATCATTGAAGATGATTTCATTGGCATCTCAGCGTAAGACAGACCACCCGTTAGGATTTTTGCTAGTTCTAGGTTTGGTAAGTCGCCCAAGTAGCAGCGCACATCGTTAGCAAAGGTTTTGCCTAAGCGGTAATCAGAAACTTGATGATTCAAAAGCCAATCTTTCGCTTCTGGCACTGCTAGCGTGTCTGCTAGTAGGTCAGTAAGAAGAAGAACTTCAACACCTTGATCACGCAGCGTTTGAGTAAATGCGTCATGCTCTTTACCAGCACGTTCAACAGCCAGTACGTCATCAAATAGTAAATCGTGACAGTTAGAGGGTGTTAGGTGAGTCAGTGCGCGTCTTGGACGGTGAACTAGAACGCGGCGTAATTGACCTATTTCAGAACCTACATAGAACTTACTCATGATCGTCTCTCTCTTATATATTTGAATTACTTTTATCGCTAAGAGTAATTATTTATTTTCAGTTGAGAAGAATGAATTATTTATTCATATCTCTTGTCTGGAATTAATATTACGCCTGCTAGTCAGGTATTCTTAGAGATCTATCACAAATCGTTTTTTATCCCGCAGCCCTTTAAAATTAAGGGTTTTAACAAACTTTATGCACTTTCAGTTATGAATAATACATTCTAAATAGTTAGCAGTTAGGGAACTTTATGCACGCTTTTTTGACGAAACTTACTAGAATCTAATTTACGAGGGATTATATGCAGAATAGTTTTATTGATAAGAGTGTACTTAGCTTGGAAGTATGCAGTGTTTTTATTTAGATATTTAATTTTGGATGTGGAATTAATTGTTTATTAACAAAGTAAATGCGAATAAAGCTGTTGCGATCACATTTTAAAATCGGCTGTTTAAGTGTGTTTTTTGATAGAAAAGGGCATTAATCCTCGTCTGTTTATTAGGCTATTAATTACTTTAAATATAATTAACGCTAATAAGTGACTAACTATTTGTTTAAACATCATGGTTGAAAATAGAGTGTTATTTCATCAAGAAAATTAGATGTTTAAAAGTAGGATTGATTCTTCTATTGCGAGTGCTTTGAGTTTAGTTGAGCTTGGCTACGAACAGAAGAACCTTGAATATCGCGTGTATGGCTTTGAGGAGCTGTTTCAGTGGCAGAGGGTTACATTGAGAGGGAACAATAAAAAAGCCGCTGTGAGAAGCGGCTTTGGATGAGAAAGGAGTGAAGTGCTGTTAGTTAGATCAGCGCACCAATACTCAGTACAACAATGCAGAACACCATCAATATACCGACTAGTGGCATCACCCATTTAACCCAGCGCACGTAAGGGACACGAGCAATCGCCAAACCACCCATCACCACCGCGGAGGTTGGGGTGATTAGGTTCACCAAGCCAGATGCAGATTGGTACGCAGTGATAACCAAGTCACGACCTACGCCAGCAAAGTCGGCCAGTGGTGCCATGATTGGCATGGTCAGTACCGCTAAGCCAGAGGTCGATGGCACTAAGAACGACAGTAGAATCTCTAAGAAGAACATCACGTTAATGAAGATAACCGAAGAAAGCCCCGTTACCATCTGTTCTGCTGAGAAGAGAATGGTATCGGTGATCATACCGCGGTCCATCACCACTACGATACCACGTGCAATACCTATGATGAGCGCAACGCCAAGTAGGTCGCGGGCACCATCAATGAAGCTGGTGGTAAACTCTTCTTCGCTCATGCGAGCCACAATACCAACGATGATGGTTGCTGCTAAGAACATCGCTGAGATCTCAGCCATCCACCATCCAGCAACGGATACACCATAAATCATTACAGCGAACGAGCCACCAAAAATGGTCAGAATCAGTTTGCGAGTCGCGGTGAATTCAAGTTTTTCGCCGCTCGCATTACCTAAGAAGTGCGCTTTGTTCTCTTCGTATTTGTCGTAGACAATTGATGTTGTTGGATCGGCTTGAACCATTCTTGCGTAACGCATTACGTAGGCAACACAAATACCCCAACCAATAATCAACATCGTAATGCGCAACACGATACCGTCTGTAAATGGAATACCAGAGGCGTTGGCAGCGATCACGGTTGCGAATGGGTTAATCGTTGAACCCAGCACCCCAATACCTGCACCAAGCAGTACGGTCGCAGCGGCAACAAGAGGGTCAAAGCGAGCTGCCATCATTACCGGCACTAGCAATGTATAGAAGGGCAGTGATTCTTCCGCCATGCCGTAGACGGTACCACCTGCGGCAAATAGCGCCATCAGTATTGGTATCATCAACTCTTCTCGCCCTTCTAAGCGGGCGGTGACGCGCTCGATACCGGCATCAATGGCACCCGTTTTGGTTACTAGCCCTAAGAAGCCACCAATGATTAAGATGAACAGCGAAACGTCGATAGCCGCCGCTTCATAGCTATTGTGGTCATAGAAGCCGTCAATAGGCGCGAGCAGTACATCAATCACGCCTTGAGGGTTACCTTCTACCGCTTGATAGGTTCCGGTTACGGGTACTTCTCGGCCTAGCTCTTCATTCATTGCACGGTCGTATTGGCCTGCTGGAACAATCCAGGTAAGCAGTGCGACGAACGCAATCAGAATAAATAGAATGGTGTAGGCAGAAGGGAATTTAAAGTTGGCAAAGAAGCCGCCCTTTTTTTTCTCGCTTGGTATCGTTTGAGTTGTCATGGCTATCTCCTTACATCATCTTAAATAGAAGTGATGTGAATTAGCGACTAATGATTTATAGATTGTAAATACACGGACACTTATAAAGCACTCAACGATATAAAGTTGCTGACTTTAAATTAAGGTTGTTTTTATATTTACTAATCCAAATGAAGTTAGATTTAATTTAGCTACGGTTATTTTATTCCTTACTCCGGTATTTAAGTTTGGTGCTGTTCACAAAAATAATGGCTAATAAAAGGGCTAAAAAATGGCAGAAAATCGTCAAGGTTTTTTGGTTAGTTAGCTTGGATTAATATTCGTTTTGGATTAACTGGAAGTGGAAGGAGATTGATTTGGTAGGTGTTGTTTATGATTAGGCAGAATAATCTTGGAATTTTATTCAAACTTTATTTTTAGGCGGTTTTTAAAGTTTATAATGGTTATTTGATGCGTATCAAATAACACATTGAGCAGAAAACAAAAAAGGAAGCCGAAGCTTCCTTTTAAATGTTCAATCACCAGCGAATGTTAGATAAACAGACCGCCGAATGCGAAGCCGAGTGCTACCGCAGTACTGATTGTTACCACACCTGGAATGAAGAATGGGTGGTTGAATACGTAGTTACCGATACGCGTTGAGCCTGTGTCATCCATCTCAACCGCTGCTAGTAGCGTAGGGTAAGTTGGAAGTACGAACAGCGCACTTACCGCAGCAAAAGAAGCAACGGCTGTTAGTGGTGCTACGCCAATCGCTAGTGCTGCAGGCATCAGTGCAACTGTTGTTGCGCCTTGAGAGTAAAGCAGCATAGAAGCGAAGAACAGAACAAGAGCCAGCATCCATGGGTAGTCAGCCAGTAGAGCGCCTGCTACGTCTTTGATTTCAGCAACGTGTGCGTTTACAAACGTTGAACCTAACCAAGCCACACCAAGTACACATACACATGCCGTCATACCAGAACGGAACGTTGGTGCTGAAGAAATCTTCGCTGCATCAATCTTAGTGAACATCACGATAGCCGCTGCTGCTGCCAGCATTACAGACATGATCGCTTCGTTACGACCTAGCGCCGGGTTTTCAATTAGGCCAACAGAGCTAGAGATAGCCGCTGCGTAACAAACCACGAAACCAATTGCAGCTAGGAAGATGTACGTTGCTTTCTTCGCTGTAGGTAGAATTTCGCGTTTCTCTTCTGTTGCTAGCTTGATTAGACCTTTCTCTAGACGTTCTTGATAAACAGGATCGTCTTTCAATTCGCTACCCATGTAGTTAGCAACAACCGCACCAACCATACAAGCGATGAAGGTTGTTGGGATACAAACCATCAATAGCGTTAGGTAATCAACACCAAATGGTGCCAACATTGCTGCGAAAGCCACAACTGCAGCCGAGATTGGCGAAGCTGTGATAGCAATTTGAGAAGCGACAACTGCGATAGACAGTGGACGAGAAGGACGAACACCTTGGCCTTTCGCTACTTCTGCAATAACAGGAAGCGTAGAGAATGCTGTGTGACCAGTACCCGCCATTAATGTCATTACAAAGGTCACAATCGGCGCGTAAAAGGTGATGCGTTCAGGGTGTTTACGCAAAAAGTTTTCGGCAATTTGTACCAACCAGTCCATACCGCCAGCAACTTGCATTGCAGCAATTGCGGTGATAACTGACATGATGATCAAGATTACGTCGATCGGGATGAAAGATTGGCTTGTTGGAACGCCAAGAATAAGTGAAAGGGCAATAACACCAGCACCACCGGCAAAACCAATACCGATACCGCCAATTCTGGCCCCCAAAAAGATAAAGAGCAGGACGACAAACAGTTCTACTGCAATCATAAGTAACACCTCATTTAGATTTTATTATGTGAACATTCGCCGCTGGAATGTTCACATAATAGTTCTATGGTTTAGATTCAATTTGGCAAAAGCGCAACCAACGGAAATCCACAAAATAATCATGGTTAACCGTATTGGAGCCTAAAAAAGGGCTCCGTTTGGAACCCTTTCTCGCTAACTTTATTCGTAGCGCTTCGCTTTATACTGAGGATGCATCAAATTTTCAACAGAGAAAATGTCATCAAGTTCTTCTTCGGTTAATAAACCGCGCTCTAGAACCGCATCACGAACGCTCTTACCTGTCTCAGCACAGATCTTACCAACAATGTCACCCTCGTGGTGGCCAATGTATGGGTTTAGGTAAGTGACGATACCGATAGAGTTAAATACGTGTGATTCACATACTTCTTTGTTCACCGTAATGCCGTCTACACACTTGTCGCGCAGGTTCACACAAGCGTTTGTCAGAATGTCTAGAGACTCAAACATGCTTTGTGCAATAACAGGTTCCATTACGTTCAGTTGAAGTTGACCACCTTCCGCAGCGAAAGAAACCGTGTTGTCGTTACCTAGAACTTTGAAGCAAACTTGGTTTACTACTTCAGGTACAACTGGGTTTACTTTAGCAGGCATGATTGAAGAACCTGCTTGCAGTTCAGGTAGGTTTAGCTCGTTCAAACCAGTACGTGGACCTGAAGAAAGTAGACGCAAGTCGTTACAGATCTTAGATAGCTTAACTGCTAGACGCTTAAGTGCGCCGTGCGTCATTACGTATGCGCCACAGTCAGACGTTGCTTCGATTAAATCTTCAGCCGCTACACACTCTAGGCCTGTTACTTCTGCTAGGTGTTTCACTGCTAGGCCTTTGTAACCCGGTGCTGCGTTCAGACCTGTACCGATAGCCGTTGCGCCTAGGTTTACTTCAAGCAGTAGTTTTGAAGTGTATTCTAGGTTTTTGATTTCTTCATTGATGGTTACAGCCCAAGCGTGGAACTCTTGGCCAACCGTCATTGGAACTGCGTCTTGAAGCTGAGTACGACCCATCTTCAAAATCGTGTTGAATTCTTGGCTCTTAAGCTCGAATGCACCTTTTAGGTATTCGATCGCATCAATCAGTTTACGAACGCTGTTGTAAACAGAGATACGGAAGCCAGTTGGGTAAGCACAGTTTGTAGATTGGCTGCGGTTTACATGGTCGTTCGGGTTGATGAACTCGTATTGGCCTTTTTCTTTGCCCATAAGTTCAAGAGCCACGTTCGCAACAACTTCGTTTGCGTTCATGTTTACAGAAGTACCAGCACCACCTTGGAAAACGTCCGATGGGAACTGATCCATGCACTTACCCGTGTCTAGAATTAGGTCACAAGCTTGGATGATGTATTTAGCCACTTCGCTTGGAATTACACCTAACTCTTTGTTTGCTAAAGCCGCCGCTTTCTTAGTCATCACCATACCGCGAACGAATTCAGGTACATCTGAGATCGTTACATTTGAGATGTTGAAGTTTTCAACTGCGCGTAGAGTGTGGATGCCGTAGTAAGCATCAGCCGGAACATGACGTTGACCTAATAGATCTTCTTCGAGACGAGTAGCTTGAGGAGCTTCAACTTGAGCTTCTGATTGAGTAGCCATAACAGGATCCTTAGATAATTATTCTGATTATATAGTTAGTTATTAGCCTATTCTGTGTGCAAATACTCCGTTCGCTAGAATATTGGGCTGATAAATCCGTCCTGACTTATGTGGCACATGATACTGTACTTAGCGCATAAAAATATTAAGTGGATCACCTTTTTCGGTTTTGTTTCGTCAATATTTTGCAAAGTTATTCTTGGTCAATAAACACGCTTATTTACAGGATAAATTTGAGATTGTTAGGGCTTTCAGCGTAAACTGCAAGTAACAAAGGAGGGCGTGTGTTTCCTATCTTATTATTACTATTTATCTTCGTACCCATCATTGAGATTGGGCTATTTATTCAAGTTGGTGGCTTCTTAGGATTGTGGCCAACTATTGCGTTGGTTTTGATCACTGCATTTGTGGGTGCATCGCTGGTTCGTAGCCAAGGCATTCAGACACTTATGTCTGTGCAAGGTCGCTTGCAACAAGGCGAAATGCCAGCACAACAGATTCTTGAAGGCGTGATGCTTGCAGTTGCCGGTGTATTGCTGCTGACTCCGGGTTTTATGACGGACGCACTCGGTATGTTGGTATTATTGCCAGCACCAAGAGCGATGATTGCCAAGAAAATGATGGAAAAAATGGTGGTGACCAACATGTCTGGTGGTTTCCATGCCGGTGGACAAGCTGGTTTTGGCCAGAGCCCATTTGGACAAGACCCATTCAATCGCGATCCATCTGACCAATCAAAAGACGGCAACACCTTTGAAGGTGAGTTTGAGAAGAAAGACGACGACAACGATCGTAACCGCTTAAACTAATTAATTTTTTCTCTCTTTATATAGAGGGAAAACAGAAAAGGCTCTTACCTTTATCCTTCGCAAGAAAGTGATAATGGTAAGAGCCTTTTTTATTGTCTGTCGCTAGCTGTTACTTACTGTTTACTATCGATAACAGATAACAGATAACAGATAAAAGATAAGCTTGAGTGTTCGGTTATACCGCGCCTTCAAAACCCATTTGTCGCCATGCTTCAAAAGCAATGATTGCCACTGCGTTAGACAGGTTCAGGCTGCGCGCGTCTGGCATCATTGGAATACGAATGCGTTGTTCCATTGGCATACTTTCGATGAATTCAGCAGGCAGCCCGCGAGTCTCTGGGCCAAACATCAACACATCACCTTGTTGGAATTTTGCATCAACGTGGTGACCTGTCGTTTTTGTGGTGCAGGCAAAGATGCGGAAGTCACCCTCGCGTTCATTCTCAAGATACTCAAGGAAAGCTTCTAGGTTCTTGTGACGCTTAACTCGCGCAAGGTCGTGGTAATCCAAGCCAGCACGACGAACCTTCTTCTCTTCAAAATCAAAGCCAAGCGGTTCAATCAGGTGCAGGTTTGCGCCGCAGTTAGCACATAGGCGGATGATGTTACCCGTATTGGGTGCAATTTCTGGTTCGTATAGAGCGATATCAAACATGTTGGTTCACAAGAGTAATCAAAGATAGCCCGAGTATACGGTGGCAAGCTGAGTGAGTACAGTTCGCCACCGTCACCATTCGCTTAAGCTTGGTTCGCTAGTGCTTGCGCGTAGTTTTCAGATACGGCATTCCAATTCACCACGTTCCACCATGCATTGATGTAATCAGGACGACGGTTTTGGTAGCTGATGTAGTAGGCGTGTTCCCAAACATCGAGCGCAAGGATCGGTTCGCCATCACTCGCCACGGTATCCATCCACGGATTGTCTTGGTTCGAGGTTGAGATGATCTTCAGTTGCCCTTGCTCTACCACTAGCCAAGCAAAGCCGGAGCCAAAGGTATTGATCGCCGCTTGAGCGAACTGATCTTGGAATGTCTCGAAATCACCGAAGGTACTCTTGATTGCCTCACCAAGCTCGCCCGTAGGTTCACCACCACCGTCTTGCGACATGCAGTTCCAGTACAAGATGTGATTGTAGTAGCCGCCGCCATTGTTACGCACGGCAGGGCTGTGCTGAGATATGTTGGCAAAGATCTCGGTCAGAGATTGCTGTTCTAGCTCGCTGCCAGACACCGCCGCAACAAACTTATCGTAGTAGGTTCTATGGTGCTTGCTGTAATGCACTTCCATTGTCTTAGCGTCAATGTAAGGCTCTAGGGCATCGTAAGCGTAGGGTAAAGCAGGGAAAGTGTGCGACATGGTAAATCCTCCTTAATTAGAGGGCTCACCATAATAATAATGACAATCATTATCAACTGCGATCTTTGTGGGGGTATTACACCGGTAAGATAGGCAGGGTGATTTCGAGTTGTAATCCACCGAGCTGGCTGCGGGTCGCCGTGATGGTTCCGCTGTGTTGGCGAATCGCACTTTCAGTAATGGTTAATCCAAGACCTGTGCCGCCGGTATTACGATCACGGGCAGTGGAAACGCGATAGAAAGGTCTGAAGATAGAATCCAGCTCATCCTCTGGTACACCATCGCCATTATCGTTCACGCAAATCGTCAGCTGATCTTGCACCACGTGGAACTGCACATCGACTTGGTCTTTGCCGTAGTAAATGGCGTTACGCGTAATATTGTCTAGCGCACTCATCAGTAGCTTAGGGTTACCCGAAATAGAACGTTCTGGGATCTCCGAGAACGTCAGTTGTTTGCCCATCTGTTCGGCTTCAAACTCTGCGTCTTTTAAGATCTCTTCCCATAGGCTCGAGATAGGCTGAACCTCACGAGTAATATGGCTGTCGACCTGCATACGAGATAGCGTCAGCAGCTCACTGATCATCTGTTCCAAACGCTGTGCTTCGGTATCAATGCGTTCTAACTCTTGGCTCTCGCCTTGTTTACGAATCGCCAGTGCATTGGCCATGCGAAGACGTGTCAGTGGCGAGCGGAGCTCGTGTGAGATATCAGAGAGCAGGCGTTGTTGCCCCGAAATCATCTGGTTTACTGCTTCTACCATCTGGTTAAAGCTTTCACCAGCTTGTCTGAACTCTGAAGTACCTTTTTCGAGTGTTGGATCGACCTCGAATTGACCTTTCGCCACGCGTTGTGCCGCGCGTTCTAGCCTGCGAGCGGGTTGACTCAGTGCCCAAGCTAGCCAAAGCAATAGCGGGGTACTCGCTAGCATAACCGCAAGCAGTAACTGCAGAGGTCTATCAAACAGGCGTAACAAGAACGGAGGTGGTTGAGTCCACTTTATTCCGGCGTACATCAACAACTCTTCACCCGCGAGTTTGATGGGTACTGGACCTGCCACCATGTAGTGTCCGTACAGTTTTTGTTTCGGCACTTCAGGGTTATCTATCGAGGTAACAAAGTTACGAATCGCCTTTAGCTTATAGTCTGAATGCCTTTTCGAGGTAAGGACTGCGCCCTCAAGATCGGTCAGGTAGATGCGAGCGCGAGAATCCTTGCGGCTGCGTGGTGCCTCCAGTTGGAAGACAATCTTGCCCAGATTAGGTTCTTTGGCGTAGCGTTTCTCTGTGATTTTAGCGATACGCTCGAGTTTATCGAGGTGATCTGCGGGCACATCTCGCGCGACTCGAGGGTCTAAATGGGGAAGTGACAGCACCGACAAAAGCACCAGTAACATGGTGAACCAAAAGATAGCAAAGATACGTCCATATAAGCTGGTGATTTTAGGTATACGCATTAATCTTCCTCTACCAATAAGTAGCCACGGCCTCGTAAGGTTTTGATGCGTGATTTACCGTCAGTGCGCTCAGGAATTTTCTTACGCAGGTTGGAGATGTGCATGTCTATCGCACGGTCAAACGCTGCGAGCCTTTTACCTAATACATCTAGGCTCAATGCTTCTTTGGTGATCACTTGCCCTGGGTTTTGGATAAGGTGACTCAGTAGAGCGAACTCGGTTGTGGTGAGGTCGATGAGCTCCCCATTGCAGTAGGCTTCTTGTTTGCCAGGGAAGACTTCGATGTCTTGATATTGAACTCTATCACTGGCCGCCTTAGGTGCGGTGTTGGTTTGAGTACGACGCAAGATAGCTCGAATACGCGCTAACAACTCTCGGTCACTGAAAGGTTTAGGCAGGTAATCATCCGCGCCAAGTTCAAGACCAATCACACGGTCGATCTCTTCGCCTTTTGCGGTCAGCATCAGCACTGGTGTTTCCCAATTTTCTCTCAGTTTCTTTAGTGTTTCCATGCCATTAAGACGCGGCATCATCACATCCAAAAGAATCAGGTCAATCTCATCATTGATAGCTTCCAGCCCTGCATAGCCATCATTGGCTTCGGAAACAGTGAAGCCCTCAAAGCTCAGAATGTCTTTGAGTAAGCTGGTTAACTCGGTGTCGTCATCAATAAGAAGAATGTTCGCCATTGGGAAGCCTTAATTGGTTATTTACAGGTTAATAATACTGCTAATTATTCGTCAACTTTCACTCTTTACGATTCTTTACGCTTTCTAAACGTCACTTTACGAGGGAAAGACTAATCTATATCTAAGCGCTGAGAAACAGACGCAACACATGACTTATTATACCGAATTGAGGCAACAATTATGAAAATGACTAAGAAACTTGTACTAGCAGCTGCGGCACTTCCACTAATGTTAGGTACAGCAAGCGCGTTCGCATATGGCGGCGGCGATAAAGGCGACCACAAAGGCATGCACGGTAAATGTGGTGGCTTCGATAAGAAAGTGATGCGTCAACTAGACCTGACTGATGCACAAAAAACAGAATTGAAAGAGATGCGCGAAGCGAACCGCGCTGAGATGAAAGAAAAACACGCTGGCAATAAAGCCGATAAAATGGCGAAAATGAAAGCGCACCAAGAAAAAGTTCAAGCATTGGTACTGGCTGACAACTTTGACGAAGCAGCAGCAAACGACCTAGCAAGCCAAATGGTTGAGAAGCAAACTGAGCGTCGCGTAGCAATGCTTAAGAAGCAACACGAAATGATGAGCGTACTAACGGCTGAGCAAAAGGCTCAACTGAAAGAAATCCAACAAGAGCGCATGACTAAGTGTGCTGACAAAATGGAAAAACGCATGAACAAAGACAAGTAATTCATTGCTTGAAAAATCAGCGTTGAATGAAAGTGTTTAGAAAGAAGCGGCCGAGTGTCGCTTTTTTTGATCCTTAAAAATGAATGTTTTACATCATGGCTGTCATATTCAATTGGTGGTTTGCAGGTTATACTTTGTGCTATCAGTCACTTTATAGCCAAGTTATGAAACAAGAATACGCACGTTTAGTTACGCTCGCCGCTTGGGCAGCCACCACCATCGCCACTATTTTATTGATAGTGAAAGTCGCAGCTTGGTGGGTGACAGGTTCCGTGAGTCTGTTGGCTTCCGTCGTGGATTCAATGCTGGATATCGCGGCCTCTGTCGTTAACCTTATCGTGGTTCGTTACTCTCTGCAGCCTGCCGACAAAGAGCACACCTTTGGTCATGGTAAGGCTGAATCTCTCGCTGCATTAGCGCAGGCAATGTTTATTTCAGGCTCTGCATGTTTCCTTATTCTCAATGGTATTGAGCGCTTCTTCCGACCTCATGAACTGAATTCTCCAGAGATTGGTATCTATGTCAGCTTATTTGCGATGGTGATGACCTTCGGTTTGGTTCGATTCCAAAAGCATGTGGTCAACAAAACGGGTAGCCAAGCTATTGCAGCCGATTCATTGCACTATCAATCAGACCTTTATATGAACGCCGCGATTATGCTGGCACTGGCATTGAGTTGGTTTGGGCTTGGCCAAGCGGACTCTGTATTTGCGGTGGGTATAGGTATCTACATTCTGTACAGCGCTTATCAAATGGCGATGGAAGCGGTTCAGTCTCTGCTTGATCATAAGCTGCCAGATGATGAGCTGAAACAGATTAAAGAGACATCATTGAGCGTGGAAGGCGTGTTGGGTGTGCATCAATTACGAACGCGTCGCTCGGGGCCAATACGCTTCATCCAACTGCATCTAGAATTGGAAGATAATATCCCACTTATTGAAGCGCATCGCATTTCTGACGAAGTAGAGGCTAAGCTTATCTCCGTGTTCCCTGATGCTGATGTATTAATTCACCAAGACCCGTATTCGGTCGTATTTGGACCAGAGAAGCAGCAGAAATTCCACTCGTGGTAATGCGTGCTAAAAATCAGCGGGCAAATGGTAAGTGAGTGGCTTTTGAACTAAAGTGAGTAAAAATTATTAACTGTTAGGTGATTCAAAAACCACCTTAGTAACAATTAATGTTGATTCTGATGTGAATCAACAAAGTTATTGAGTAAAACTGTAATACTCTTACAGAAGTAGAAATGTTACATAATTTTACGCGATTTGAGTGCTATTCCTGTTGAGGAAATGTAACATAACGCACAAATATAGATTTAAAATCTTGTTGATATACAATCAGCAAGAACAAGAATTGAATAATAGATTCCCAAAAATCGAGGGTGAGCATGATTAAGAAGATCGGTGTTTTGACCAGTGGTGGTGACGCTCCAGGTATGAACGCAGCAGTTCGCGGCGTTGTTCGTACTGCGTTATCAGTTGGCATTGAAGTTTACGGTATTTACGATGGCTACCAAGGCCTTGTTGAAGACCGTATCGAAAAGCTTGACCGTTCAAGCGTATCTGACGTGATCAACCGTGGTGGTACTTTCTTAGGTTCTGCACGTTTCCCTGAATTTAAAGACGTTGCTGTTCGTGAGAAAGGCATTGAGAACCTTAAGAAGCACGGTATCGAAGCACTTGTTGTTATCGGTGGTGACGGTTCTTACATGGGTGCTAAGAAGCTGACTGAAATGGGTTACCCATGTATCGGTCTTCCAGGCACAATCGATAACGATATCGCGGGTACTGACTACACAATCGGTTACCTAACAGCGCTTAACACTGTTATTGATTCAATTGACCGTCTACGTGACACGTCTTCTTCTCACCAACGTATTTCTATTGTTGAAATCATGGGCCGTCACTGTGGTGACCTTACGCTTATGTCAGCAATCGCGGGTGGTTGTGAGTACATCATTACTCCAGAGACTGGCCTAGATAAAGAACAGCTTATCAGCAACATCCAAGATGGTATTGCGAAAGGTAAGAAGCACGCAATCATCGCTCTAACTGAGCTAATGATGGATGCTAACGAACTGGCTAAAGAGATCGAATCTTCAACAGGTCGTGAAACTCGTGCAACGGTTCTTGGTCACATCCAACGTGGTGGTCGTCCTACTGCATTTGACCGTGTATTGGCTTCTCGCATGGGTAACTACGCTGTTCACCTTCTTCAAGAAGGTCACGGTGGTCGTTGTGTGGGTATCGAGAAAGAAGAACTTGTTCACCACGACATCATCGATTGTATCGAGAACATGCAGAACCCAGACCGTTCTGAGCTGTTCCGCGTTGCAGAAGAGTTGTTCTAAGCCACGCTTAGCGTTCTCTTAAAGAATTTAAAAACCGCTGATTATTCAGCGGTTTTTTTGTGCCTGCCGTTCTTTAGATTCATTGTAAAATCCCCTCCTAGCCTCCCCTTATGTCAGGTTTCTAGATCCCTTTAGCTTTCATTGGAAAGGGGAGGAACCGTTCCGTAGTTGTTGGAGCATATACCGACTACAACAAATTTTAGCGATTAACGTAAGCTTTCCTATTAGCGATTTATTGAACATTTTATGGTTTCAGTAAGCCTAGGAACCTAAGTGAACAAAGAAAGTTCTCCCCCTTTACCTTAGATCGGCAGGGTAATCGAAAATGTTGAAATAAGGGGGAGTTAGAGGGGGATGCGTACACAGAAGTTTATTTGGGGATTGAATTCATGATTTTCACCAAAACTTCTTCAAGATTCTGATTAACTTCATTATTGGTAAAGCGAAGCACCTTGATTCCAATCTTGTTTAAGTCTCGTGTACGCTGATGATCGTAAGCCTGTGCTTGTTCTGAAAAGTGGCTATTACCATCTATCTCAATGGCCAGTTTTAGTTCACAGCTGAAGAAATCCACGACGTACTTTCCGATGCTATGTTGTCTGCGAAACTTAATACCAAGCTGCTTGTTCCGTATATAAAACCATAGCTTGCCCTATCTGGCAGGGTAGATGTCACTGTTAAAATTTAACCAGTTTGGGCGATAAAGAGTAATTGTGTCTCGTATCTC